>JBBWZK010000171.1:0-7384 GCA_039648975.1 Blastocatellia bacterium | reverse complement strand
CGTCGTCATCGGCGCGGATGTGATGTCGAGCATCATCAACTTTGATGACCGCTCGACCTGCGTGTTGTTCGGCGACGGCGCGGGCGCTGTGCTGCTTGAGCCGAGCGATGACGAAAACCTTGGTATTCTCGATTACGCTCACGAAATTGACGGGTCGGGCGGCCAGTTTCTTTACATGCCCGGCGGCGGCAGCCTCAATCCGCCATCGCACGAAACCGTAGACAAGAAGATGCACTACGTCCATCAGGAAGGCCAGCCGGTCTTCAAGTACGCCGTGCGCAAGATGGGCGAAATCAGCCGCACGGTGCTCGAACGCAACGGCATGAAGGGCAGCGACGTTGACCTGTTCATCGCGCATCAGGCGAACCTGCGAATCATCAGCGCCGCCGCCGATAAACTGGGGCTGGATGAATCGAAGGTCGTCAAGAACATTCACAAGTTCGGCAACACGACGGCGGCGACGATTCCGCTGGCGACCGGCGATGCGATTGACGATGGCCGTTTGCAGAAAGGCAAACTCGTGGTCTATGCCGCCGTCGGCGCGGGCTACACGGTCGGCTCTGTGCTGATTCGCTGGGCGTATTGATCGCAACGAGAATCCAAAAATGAACGGCGCGGCTCGAATGCTTCGATGCCGCGCCGTTTTGTATGCTCTTTCTGGAATTGGCAATCAACCAACCATCACCTATCGATCATCAATAGCCGCTCGCGGTCTGACCATTGGCTGGAGTCGCGCCGCCGGCTTCCTGCACGATCTTGACGCCGACGCTGGCGCCGAGGCGTGTAGCGCCGGCGCGGATCATCTCTTGCGCTTGCTGCAAGTCTTTCACGCCGCCCGACGCCTTGACGCCCATGCCGCCGCCGACCACACGACGCATCAACGCCACGTCTGCCGCCGTCGCGCCGCCTTTGCTGAAGCCCGTCGAGGTCTTTACGAAATCCGCGCCCGCTTGCTTCGACAGCATACAGGCGCGCACTTTCTCATCTTCTGCAAGCAGCGCCGTCTCGATAATCACCTTGCAGAGGTAATCGAATTCGTGTGCAACCTCGACAACGCCGACGATGTCGCGCAGCACGAGATGGTCGTCGCCGGATTTCAACGCGCCGATGTTGATCACCATATCGAGTTCAGTCGCGCCATCGAATATGGCGCGGCGCGCTTCGTAGGCTTTGACGTCGGGGGCATTCGCGCCAAGCGGAAAACCGATCACCGTGCAGGTCTTCACGCCGCTGCCGCGCAAGGCGCAGGCGGCTTCGCGCACCCAGATCGGATTGATGCACACCGAGGCGAAGCCATAGCGCGCGCCCTCTTCGCAAAGCTTCATAATCTCGTCGCGGGTTGCATCGGGCCGCAGCAGCGTGTGGTCAATGTAACGCGCCACGGTGCGCGCCGCTTCGCTCTCCAGCCCGGAAAGCCCGAAACGCGCCACGCCGCTATCAAGCAGCGAGTGCATGCGGTCGGGGCACTTGACGAAACACTCATCGTGATAAACGGCGCATTCAGCACTGCTGCCCGCGCCCAGCCGCGACAAGATCACGTCAGTAATTTGCGATACCAACACTTCGATGTTTGGATTGTCCTGCATATCAATTGCCTTTCACCGCCTGCCTGCGAGCCGTAGCGCGCCGCCTGATTTCATCCAGCAACTCGTAAGGCACCGCGAGATCGCCTTTGCCGCGCACAAGGCTGAGATCAGGCTTGTAGGTGCCGTGATAATCGCTGCCGCCAGTGACCAGCAAGCCGTGACGCCGCGCCATCTGCGCATAAGCATGGCGCTCGCCTTCGCTGTGGCGACTGTAGATGGCTTCGATGCCGGCGAGGCCAAGCGCCGCAAGCTCGACAATCAACCGCTCGACCTCCTCTACAGAGGCGAGCTTCAGTTGATAGGGATGCGCCAGCACAGCAACGCCGCCGGCTTCGTGAATCAAGGCGATGGACGCTGCCGGCGACAAACGCGCTTTTTCAACATAAGCCGTCGCGCCTTTGCCAAGAAAACGATTGAACGCATCCTGAATGCTGGTGGCGTAGCCGCGCTCGACAAGCACGCGAGCGAAGTGCGGGCGACCAACCACATCATTGCCGGCCAAGCGCTCGACTTCATCGTAAGCGATGTCAAGCCCGAGCGCCTGCAAGCGCTCGGCGATTTGCGGATTGCGATGCTCGCGCGCTTCTCTGAGTTCGACAAGCGTGGCGTTGAAGCTTGCCGATTCCGTGTTGATGAAATAGCCGAGTATATGCATAGTGCCGGGCGAATACTCGGCGCTGATCTCGATGCCGTCGATGAATTCGATGCCGAGTTCGGCGGCGGCGGCGCGGCCTTCGCTGAGACCTGCAATCGTATCATGATCGGTAATGGCAATAGCGCTCGCCCCTGCCGCCTGCGCCTGCGTCAGCAACTCATAAGGTGTCGCGCTGCCATCCGAATGCCTTGTGTGCGAATGCAGATCGATGATTCGTTCAGACATGCTGAGGATATTATCCGCCGTCGCTGCGCGAAGTCAATCACGCGATTCTCGCCTTCATAAACCTCGAAACCGGCTCCTGACGCATGTTTCGTGACATCACCCCAAAAAAGGCTCCCAGAGCCGGTTTCCGGTTACGCACCCTGAAACCGGCTCTGGGAGCCTTTTACACTGTGCAAGAAAAATGCAAAGCGATAAGAGTGGCTGCGCATTTTTTCTGCGCCGGGAAAAACTTTGCAAACTATTATTAAAGAAGATGGCAACACAAAACTGGCTTCCAGAGCCCATTTCAAGGATACAGATAAATTTGATTGATTTATCTCCTCGGCTGACAAAAAAAAACGTTGACAAGAAAACCTGAAGCCAATATATACAACAATATCTTGTGTATCATTAAGACTAGTACACAAGAGTAGCCTAGCTACAGTATCTTGTGTATGAGGTAAAAACTTTAGAGGAAAGGAGAAGCAAACTTATGGCAACTGCAAAGAAGGGCGGAGCGAAAAAAGCCTCCAAGGCCGGTGGCGCAAAGAAGGGTGGAGCCAAGAAGGCCGCAGCCAAGAAGGGCAAGGGCAAATAAGCTTCTGCCGCTACGCAAAACGGGGGTTCTCTGTGTGAGAACGTGGGGATGGGCAACCGTCCCCTTTTTCTTTCCTGCTACATTCGCCTTCCAGCACCTCTCGGGCAAAAACTTTGGCATTCGCAGATGACCGGCCTCGCGCTCTTCGTGTAAACTGATGGGCGCTATGGCACTGGAAAGAGATGAACGTCCCTGGGGAATGTATGAAGTGCTTGCCGAAGGCGTTGGCTATAAGGTCAAGCGCATCGAAGTGAAGCCCGGTCAGCGTCTCAGTTTGCAATCGCATGATAAGCGAAGCGAACACTGGGTCGTCGTTGCCGGCACGGCGCGGGCCACGGTCGGCGAGCAGGAAATCACCTTGTGCGCCAATCAACACCTTCTCATCCCTGTGCAGACTAGACACCGCATTGCCAATCCCGGCGAAGAATTGCTGGTGTTCATCGAAGTGCAGTCAGGTTCGTATCTCGGCGAAGACGACATCACGCGTTTCGAGGATGATTATAATCGCATGAGGGGAAAGTGAACGCAGCGGGAAGAATCACCGGGCTTCGGCTTTTACTTCAATTGATGAGCGCTCGGCGGACGAAGCGCTGTTTTTCGTATACAGATCAGGCGTACCGCTGGGGCGCGTCTGCCAGCGTTTGTGAATCCACAGCCATTGCTCAGGGTAGCGCCGTGCGAAATCTTCAATCACTTTCATGTAGGCCTGCGTGTTGAGGCGCACTTCTTCTTTGAAGTCGCCAGTGCGAACCAGCGGCACCTCCGGCTCGAAGCGCAGGACGTGCTTCTGTAGCCGGTCATCCCAGATTAAGAAGCCCGGCACGACCGGCGCATCGGCGCGCAACGCAAAGACCGCGAGCCCCGTCGTCGAGCAGGCCGGAATGCCGAAGAAGTCGCAGAAGACGCCTTCTTCGGAAACCGTGTTGACGTCAACGAGCAGACCAATGTCTTCGCCCTGGCGCAGCCGCTTGAGCACGGCACGCACGGCATCGTTTTTATCTATCGTGTGATTGCCTGAACCTGTGCGATAGCTGCTGATCAAACGATCCAGCAAAGGGTTGTCGAGCGGGCGCACCAGGAAACTGAGCGGATGGCCGTATGCGCCTTGCGCGAAGGCACATAATTCCCATGCCCCGAAGTGTCCCGTAAGCATCAGCACGCCGCGCCCTTTGCGAGCGGCGCGTTCGTAGTTTTCAAAGCCCTCGTAGATGACTATCTCCGCAAGGTTATTGCGCCTGATCTTGGGAAACTGCGAGAACTCACCGAGCAAGCGGCCTAGACTCGCGCAGACACGGTCGAGGATGTCGCGGCGTTGCCGTTCATTCAATTCAGGCATCGCCATCCGCAGGTTTCTTTCGCCGACAAACTGCAAGCGCCTGTGAAGCCGATAAGCGGTGCGCGCAATCAACTGGCCCGTACGCAAGGCAACGCGCCGCGGCAACCATCCCAGGACTTTCAGCAGCAGCCATGCGGGCGCAAATTCGAGCCAGTTCCTCAGCGCATTTCTATTCGTGCTCGCCACGAAGCCAAACTATCACGCGCCCTGAAGGGTGTCAATTTCACAGCCTGAGACTGACAAGTGGTGAGTGAAGCGCGATACGTGATACGTGATGAGTGAAGCGTGATACGTGATGCGTGATGCGTGATGCGTGATGCGTGGAGAGAGAGACTCGTTGGCCGACGCTATTTCGTTGAAGGGAGCAAGGGCTTGGACAATTAACCTCTTCTTGTCACGCATCACGTATCACGCATCACGTTTCACGCTTCACTCATCCGCTGCGAGCATTACTCTTGAACCGCCCGTCCGCATGGGGTATTCTCTCGCAAGGCTGCCCCTGTTCTACTCTCTTTTGTAATCCCGGAGACAATTATGAGAAGCCGCAAAGCGCCTGCATCAACGGCGAAACGCTTCTATTACCGATTCGCCTGGGCGTTCGTGTTGACCTTGTTGCTCGCGATCTGCGCCCTTGCGCAGCAGCCCGCCCAAAAGAAGCGTGCGCCGCGCATGACGACCGACGACGTGGCGCAGCCGGTCGCTTCAACGCCTGACGAAATCAATGAGGCAAAGCCAGCAGATGCCAAAGCCGAAGCCGGTAAGCCGGAAGCCGCCAAAGGCGAGAAGAAAGAAGTCAGCGCGGATGAAGCGGCGTGGCGCGAGCGCATCAGTCAGGCGCGCGAAAAAGCCAAGGCGTGCGAACGCGCCGCCGAAGAAGGCGAGTTGCGCGTCACCAGCTTGCGCAACGAACTTGGCGTTTCGGGCCGTGGGCCGCAAGCTCGCAATCAAATTGCCGTCGATCTCGAAGCCGCAGGCCAGAAACTCAGCGATCTACGCAAGCAGTCGCGCGAGGCCAACGCCGATCTGAAAGAGCTTGTCGAATACGGCAAGGAGAAAGGCTACAGCGAAGCCGAAGGGCCAAAGGCGACGACCAATGACGGCAAAGCGAACGAAGAATATTATCGCAGCAAATTCGCTACAATAAACGAAGAGGTGCAGACTGCCGAGCGCCGCACGCAGTTGTACGCAGATCGTGTACGCGACATTCAGCAGCGCATTCTGAACAACGGTAGCTCAGGCCCTGGCAAGAAGGGCGGCGACAACTTCATGCTGGCGCAGCTTCAGCAGGAGAAGGAAGAAGCACAGCGCAATCTCGATGATGCGCAATCGGCAAAGACGCGCGCCCTGGAAAAACGTGAGGCGTTGATCGAAGAAGCGCGCCGTGCAGGCGTGCCGCCGGGAATTTTCAGATAATCATTTCATCTAATCGTTTGCCCCAACATTCAGTAGCCCCGTTTAGTAATGCCGTCGCTCGTCGCAACTTCTTAAGATTCGATAGCAGTCGAATTGGCCGGCGGCGCGGCTCATAAATTAAGCATGGCAGAGATATTACTGGTCGAAGACAAAGACAGTCTCAGGCAGATGCTCCGCATGACGCTTGAGAACGCAGGATATTCGGTAGACGAAGCGCGCGATGGCGCGGAGGCGCGGCGCAAGTTGCAGGACATGCGCTACAAGCTCGTCATTACCGATTTGAAGATGCCGCGCGCCGACGGCCTCGAAGTGCTGCGCGCTGCGAAAGCCTCGGATGCCGACACCTCTGTGATTCTGCTGACAGCTTACGGCACGATTGATGAAGCCGTGTTGGCGATGAAGGAAGGCGCGTTCGAGTTTTTGCAGAAGCCTATCGACAGCCACCATCTTCTCCTGCTCGTCGGGCGCGTGCTTGAAGAAGCACGGATGCGCGCCGAGAACATCTTGTTGCGCGACGAGTATGCGAAACGTTATGGCTTTCCGCGCATCATCGGCGATTCGACGGCCATGTTGCGCGTCGGGCGCGAAATTCAACAGGTGGCGCAAACGCCGACGACCGTCTTGCTGCTCGGCGAATCGGGCACCGGCAAAGAACTCTTCGCGCGCGCCATTCATCATCTCAGCCCGCGCCGCAACGCGCCGTTTGTCGCCATCAACTGCGCGGCGATCCCGGACACGCTGATCGAAAACGAATTGTTCGGCCACGAAAAAGGCGCTTACACTGGCGCGGATCAACGCCGCGCCGGCAAATTCGAGCTGGCCGCGCGCGGCACGATCTTCCTTGACGAAATCAGCGAGATCGCGCCCGGCGTGCAGTCAAAATTATTGCGCGTTCTCGAAGAGCGCAAGATCACGCGGCTGGGCGGCTCGGCAGACATCGAAATTGATGTACGGGTGATTGCGGCGACAAACCGCGATTTGAAAGCCGCCGTCGCCGCCAAGCAATTCAGAGAAGATTTATATTTTCGCCTCGCCGTCTTTCCGGTGCACATCCCTGCCCTGCGCGAGCGGCGCAGTGACGTTCGCCAGATCGCCGAATTCTTCGCCGCCAAGTACGGGCGCGAACTGCGCCGCTCGCCGCTACGTTTGATGGATGAAGCGGTTCGCGCGCTTGAAGAATACGACTGGCCGGGCAATGTGCGCGAACTGGAGAACTGCATCGAGCGCGCCTGCATTCTGTCGCGCGGCCTTGAGATCACACCGATTGACTTGAACATCGCGCCGCCGGCAGATTATTCGCCGCGCGAAGAACTGGCCTTGCTCGACGGCTTTGATCTGCGCGGCAGCCTCGCGGAAGTGAGCACGAGGGCGCAGCGGCTGGTCGAGCGCCGCAAGATTGATCAGACGTTGCGCGAATGCGACTTCAACAAATCGCGCGCCGCCGAACGCCTCGCCGTGAGCTATAAGACGCTGCTGACGCGCATCAAAGAGCTTGAGCTTGAATAGCGCGCAGTTATTAAACCGCCCGCAAAAATATTGTCTTTCAGTTTAGAGGCGGCCTCTGACCGCCGATTTCTCAGCATCGCATTCAA
>JBBWZK010000167.1:0-6016 GCA_039648975.1 Blastocatellia bacterium | reverse complement strand
CTTCAATCTCTTCGAGCACAGAGAAGGCCGGGTCAATGCCGGCCTCCGCCGGGTGTGCGCGCAGGATAGCGGCGCACAGCGAATGAATCGTGCCGATGCGCGCCGAATCAAGCGCATTGCGATGTGTCCGCCAGCGCTGGCGGGCTTCCGCTGATTCAGCCTGTTCGATGCGGCTGCGAATCTCGCGGCGGATGCGCGACACCATCTCGCGCGCCGCCTTTTCGGTGAACGTCACGGCGACGATGTCCGCGACGCGCCAGGAAGGATTCTCTTCGAGCAGCCGCAGGAATCGCTCAACCAGCACGCGCGTCTTGCCAGACCCCGCGCCCGCCGAGACGATGACTCTCTGCCGGCGCGTCTCTATTGCCTGACGTTGTGCTTCAGTCCATTGCATACAGAGGCTAGAGACTAGAGGCTAGGGACTAGAGAAGAGAGATTAGAATACGGCCATTGCCAGCCTCTAGTCTCCAGCCACTAGCCTCGCCACGCTCCCGCCGAGCGCGCGGTAGAGCGGCTTGGCGATGAGAATTACAAATACGGCGGCGGCGACGCCGGCAATCACATCGATGACATAGTGATAACGCAAGTAGACGGTCGAGAAAATCAAGGCGCTCCCCACAGGCAGCAGCAGCCAGAAGGTGCGGCGATGAAAGCGGCGCGCGTAATAAAGCACGAGCAACGTCAATTCCGTGTGGCCACTCGGAAAGCAATCGCGGGTGATGCCTTCGGCGCGGTCAAGCGTTTCGCGCAAGCTGTGAAACACCCAGACGCCGCTGAGCGGGAAGGTCTGCGCGCCTTTGATCGTCGACAGATATCGCGGCCCGGTCGCCGGCACAAGTATGTAGCCGAAATAACTGACATAGAAACCGAGGACGACGATGAAGAGCCAGAATTTGTAGCGCTCAAACCAGCGCTTGCGCCACAGCACCGCGCCGAGAATGATCGGCAGAAAATAATAGGTCGCGTAGACGATCTGCAATACTTCGGTGATCGCTGGCCATGTGATCCGTTCGAACCAAACGGTCGGGTGCGCGCCGAATAGGCGATAATCAATCGCCGCAAGCTCGGCGTCGAAGTCGCGCGGGTGGAAGAGCGGGATCAGGTAAGTGAGTTCTTTGAACGTCGCCGTAATCAGCGCTACCGGATACCAGCCGTGAATGAAACGGCTGAGAGCCGCGACGCGGGGACGCGACGCGGCGACGCGGCGACGCGGCGACAGGGCGACAGGGCGAGACGCGGCCTGATCCCATTTTGCCAGCAGCAGGACAGCCGTGATGACCAGCGCATGCGCGGCGATGAGTTGCGGCCATACAGGGATGCGAAAGCTGAACGCGACGATCAGCGCAGCGACAATGGCGAGATACGCGATGACAACTTTATCGGCTGGATGGAGCAACAGTTGACTGATTGGCGCTTGCGCCTCGCCTCTAATCACAGATCCATCATCACGCGGTTGTGCCGCTGTGCCATCCCCTCGCCGCGTCGCCGCGTCGCCGTGTCGCCGCGTCGCGCCTTCCCCGCGTCGCCGTGTCGCCGTGTCGCCGCGTCGCCAATTCACAGCCAGCCCTCGCGCTTATACCAGTCAATCGTTTCCCGCAAGCCTTCGTCGATGGAAATCTGCGGATTGTAGCCTAGCTCACGTTTCGCACGGTCGATGGAACAGCCCCAGCAGCGTTCCGACAGGTCGCGCACTTTATCGCGGTTGATCACCGGCGGCTTGCGCGTCAGCGCGGCGACCGCTTCGGCGAAAAGGGCGACGCCGAAAGCAAGCCCGCGCGGAATGGCAAACGAGCGGGCGCGGCGATCCATCATCTCGGCAATGCGTGTCGCAAGCCTGCGCATCGAATAGACCTCGTCGCTCGAAATGAAATAAGCCCGTCCGCTTGATTGATCGCTCTCGCCTGCGAGGCTGATGCCGTCGGCAAGGTCGCGCGCGGGGACAAGGCTCACCTGTTTGTCATAGCGCCCGATCATCGGCATCATGCCGCGCCCAATGGCTTTGAACAATTCCAACAGCGCGTAATCGCGCGGGCCGTAGACCGCCGGCGGGCGGACGATGGTGCAGGGCAACAGGTCGCCGACGGCGCGCACCGCCTCTTCGCCCAGGAGCTTGCTTTCGCCATAAGGCGTGATAGGCGCGGGCTGCGTCTCTTCGTCAACCGGCGTGCCGTCGCGTGAAGGGCCGATGGCGGCAAGCGAACTGACGAGCACGAACTTTTTGATCTGCTCGCGATGCTTGAGCGCGGCGGCAAGCAGACTCTCTGTGCCGCGCTGATTGACCTCGAAGTAATCCTTAGCCCGCCGCGCAAACGTCATGCCGGCGACGTGATAGATGGTATCCACGCCGGCGAGCGCCGCCTTCCAGTCCGTCGCGGCGTCCAGTCCGCCGTAAGCGAATTCGAGGCGTGTATCTTTCAAGTAGCGCAGATTACTTGAGCGCCGCACGAGGCAGCGCACCGCGTGTCCGCGTGCAAGCAGGCGGTCAACCACGTGGCTGCCGACAAAGCCGGTCGCGCCGGTGACGAGAACTTTCCTGGGCTGGTTTGAATCACTCATGCGGCGGTTGCTTTCTTTAATGCTGATTGATGAGACGCCAGTGATGATAGCAGAGGACGACGATGGTGCGTAATGCGGGGAATGGCGAGTTGATTTTGCATCAGACAGGTTGCAAGATTGAGGAACCCCGGCCTGCGACCGGCGTTCATTCAACCAACGCTCATTGATTTGCAAGGAGGCAACATGAATCGCTTTCGTTTCTCGCTCATCGCTATGGCCTGCGCCTTGACGTTCTTGCTCGGCGGCGACGCGCTTGCGCAAACCATGGATCGCACCGGGCTCATCAAAGAGATGCAATCGCTGCGCGAGCAATTGCAGCAGAAAGAGCAGGAGTTTCTCGCGCCGTCTGCCGAAGATCGCGCCGCCTTCGCCGAATTCCTGCGCCAGCCCGACACAGGGTTGATTCGTCTGGTGACGCGTGGAAAATATGACCGCATTTTGGTGATGGCCGGCGGCGGCTCATACTATTCGTTTGCCCGGCTCACTAATGAATACGGCTACGGCTCTGACATTGAGCTGCAACATGAGGAGTTCAGCGTCGGCTTTGCCGGAGCGGATTGGGGATATTTTACGAAGCTCGGCGATGTGCCGCTGGAGACGGTCACGCTCGATCACCCCGCCGTGCCGTTCCTGGCGACGCTCAATGCGTCATCACCAGAGTCAGGCGTGCGCGAACAGCAGCGACTCAGCCAGTCGGGAGTTCTGATAAACGGTTTGATGTATGCGCGCACCGTTCCTGCGCTGGTCAACAACACGTATGTTTTGCGCTCGATCAGCTATCACAACTCGGATGTGCTGGTGGCGGTTCGCGTCGTCCGCCAGGACGCCGACGGCACAATGAGTCTGCTCTGGAAAATGCTGAAGAAGTTTCCGACGCCGGAACTCAAGCCTTAGATCGATTTTCACTGCCGTATACGGGAAGGGAGCAGCGCACGTCTTTGGAGTGCGGCGACTGGTCGCCGCTTTTAGCCTTTGCCAAGACGCAAAGCGGCGACTTGTCACCGCACTCCATATCGCGCCGCCTGTTCGCTCAACCATTCATCATCAGCGAATCGGCCTCGCCGCCTTCATTTATTGGTTGCGTGGCGATCTAAATAATCAAGCAGCACGCCCGCCATCACCTTGACGCCGACGACCAGCGATTCTTCATCCACGTCGAACTCCGCCGTGTGCCAGGCTGCGGTGATGCCTCTTGCCTTATTGCCGACGCCGAGAAAATAGAAGAAACCGGGAACGATCTTCTGGTATTCGGAAAAATCTTCCGCCGGCATGAACGGCTTCGGTGCGATGACGTTCGCCTCGCCGACGATGCGCCGCAGCGTTGGTAATGTTTCTTCCACAAGGCGCGGCTCGTTATAGGTCACCGGATTCGAGCCGTCGAATTTCAGATCGAAGGACGCGCCATAAGCTGCCGTCACGTTCTGCAAAGTGTCGCGCATCAACTGCTGCGCACGCTTGCGCACGTCTTCGCTGAAGGTGCGCATCGTGCCGGTCATGGTCACTTCATCGGCGATGATGTTGTTGCGGTCGCCGCCTTTGATCGTGCCGATGGTGATGACCAGCGGCTCAAGCGGATCGATGCGGCGGCTGTGGATGGTTTGCAACGCGGTGATGCATTCGGCAGCGACGACGATAGCGTCAACGCCCAGATGCGGCAGTGCGCCGTGCGACTTCTTGCCGCGAATCGTGATCAGTATGCGATCCGAAGAAGCCATCGCCGGGCCGACGTGATAAGCAATCTGTCCGGCCTCGATGGTCGGCATGGTGTGCAGGCCGAAGATCGCCGCTGGGCGCGGGTTTTCCAAAGCGCCTTCTTTGATCATCAATAATGCGCCGCCTTCTTCGCCGGGAGGTGCGCCTTCTTCGGCGGGCTGAAAGATGAACTTGATCGTGCCACTGATCTGCTCGCGCATCTTTGACAGAACTTCGGCGACGCCAAGCTCGACCGTCATATGTACGTCGTGGCCGCAGGCGTGTTTGACGCCCGGCGTCTGCGATTTATATGGCACGTCAATGGTTTCCTGAATCGGCAGCGCGTCCATGTCTGTACGCACGGCGACCACAGGGCCGGGCTTCGCACCTTTCAGCAAAGCGACGATGCCGTGCTTGCCGACATTGGTTTTTACTTCGTCAAGCCCGAGGGCGCGCAGGCGTTCGGCGACGACGCGCGCCGTGCGCTCTTCACGATTCGAGAGTTCAGGGTGTATGTGAAAATCGCGGCGCTGTTCGATGAGCCGTGCGCGCAAGCTCTCGGCGGCCTGAGCGATTTGCTGATCGCGCGACGCCGGTGCGGCGATGGCTTTGGGTTTCTGAGCGGCAGGCGCAACCAGGGCGGCGATGAATAACAGGATGAGGGCGCTGACAAGCGTTGGCTTCATGTTTGATCTCCGGTGAATTGCAAGAAAGTGATTGACGAGCAAAGGCAGGATAGGAGTTGTGTTGCGGATTGGTCAAGGCGCGCTCGACCTGCGGTCGAAGGCGACGCGGGGACAAGGCGATGCGGGAAAGAGAGACGCGGCGATGGGGCGATGGGGCGAAAGAAGAAGAAAGAAGAGAAGAGCAAATAGATTATCAATCGCCGCGTTGCCCCTCGCCGTGTCGCCGCGTCGCCTCTCCTGCTTACCAGCCGAAGCGTGCGAAGTAAAACGTGTAGAAAGCGATCCAGATCGCCGCGAGAATCGTGATTTCGACGCTCGCGCGATGGCCGGTCAGCGGCTCGATGAGGCGGGCAATGATGCGCGTGACGACGGCGGCGAGAGCGAAGCGCAGCCATCGTGCTGGAATCGAAATCAGCAGAAACTCGCCCAACCCGCCGCCGCGCCTGCCCCAGTCGACGGCGTAGATTTTATACGGGATACCTTTGAGCGGGCCGATCAGCACGGCAAGCAAGCCGCGTTCGTCTATCTGTCCCGCGACCCGTTCAAGCAGGTGCGGGTTGATCCCCGGAATGTGCAGGAGAAAAGCGCGCGCCGCGTCGGGCGATACGGAAGCGAAAACAACCACCAGCGCGCCGCCGATGAGCGCGCCCGCAAGCGCCGCAATTGTAGCTTTCATCGCTGAACGCAGCGAGCGAGCGGCGATCAGCGTCAGCAGCACATCCGGCACGATGAAATAGAAGATGGCTTCGGCGAGTCCCCACGCGAAAGCAACCGTCAGCGCCGCGCGACCTGTTGCCAGTTGGTCTGAACGCGGCAGGCAGTCGCGCTCACCGGATGTGAAAGCGTTTTCTGGAGGCGGCGGCGAAGTCATGCGCCGATGATTTTAGCATGCGAGCGTGGCCGGCAGATGCGCCGTCGTGACAGTTCATCAAGTGACACAAGCATCGGTTGATTTAGAGCTGGTTGCAAAATTAACTTTTCAGAAAGCGATGTGCGATGATGGCGCAAGCCAATACCACAAGTGCTTCATGCGTTTCGCCGTACCTCTCTTCACGCATCCGCAACTTTCTAAACTGATGCAG
>JBBWZK010000101.1:0-11162 GCA_039648975.1 Blastocatellia bacterium | reverse complement strand
ACCCTGCGGTGGTCGTCCCAGCTTACGCCATCGAACTCTGGGGCGACCACCGCAGGGTCGCCCCTACATGGCATTCGGCTTAATGCAGTTGAAAACCGCTATAAATTGGCGAACCGAGTCTGGGGACAACCATAAGACCTGAAAAGCTGCGCGCCTATTTCAGCTTTCCTCAAAACATTTCATCTGGACTCGAATCAATCATAGAGAGGTGATGATGCCCAGCCCGATGACAGGCTCTGAAGGAGCGGTTTTACTGGACGGAGAGAATTTGCGTCTGGAACAGGTGCTTGCGGTGGCGAGAGACTTCCGTAAGGCTGCACTCGCTCCGCAAGCCAAAGAACGCATGTGGGAGTCGCGCAGATTAGTTGAGCAGTGGGTCGAACAGGGAAAGGTCATGTATGGCATCACCACAGGATTTGGCTCGCTTCAGAAAGTGACCATTGCGCCAGAGCAGGCGGAACAGTTGCAGGAGGATATCATTCTCAGCCACGCGGCAGGAGTTGGCGAACCGTTGCCTGAAGAAGTCGTGCGGGCCATGATGGCGCTGCGGGCCAATGCGCTGGCTAAAGGCTATTCCGGTATTCGCGTTGAAGTGGTCGAAGCGCTTCTGGAAATGCTCAATAAGCGAATCTGCCCGATAGTTCCCGCCAAAGGTTCTGTGGGATCGAGCGGCGACCTTGCGCCGCTTGCCCACCTGACGCTGGTCTTGCTCGGCAAAGGCGAAGCCTTGTACAAAGGCAAGCGGCTGTCCGGCGGCGATGCCATGAAACGCGCCGGCATCGACGTGGTGAAATTGAAAGCCAAAGAAGGATTGGCGCTCACCAATGGCACCCAATTCATGTCCGCCATCGGCGTATTGGCTCTGTTAGATGCTGAGGCGCTGGCGAAAACCGCTGACCTATCCGGAGCCATGAGTTTGGAAGCGGTGCAGGGAAGGAGCGACCCTTTTCTGGAGGAAGTCAATCAACTTCGACCCTTCTCAGGACAACTCACCTGCGCCCGGAATATAAGAAAATTGGTTAAGCACAGTCAGTTAATTGACCATCCTATATTGATGCGACGGCGGACGGCGGGCAAGACGGCGGATCAAGGTTATGAAGAGAGCAAGCTTCAGGATGCATACTCTTTACGCTGTATGCCGCAGGTGCATGGCGCGTCGCGCGAGGCCCTGGCGTTTGTGCGCCATATACTTGAAATAGAGATTAACTCGGCGACCGACAACCCGCTGATCCGCGCCGATAAGGAGAGATCTTATTCGGCAGGCAATTTCCACGGTCAGCCGGTGGCGCTGGCGATGGACTTTCTGGCGCTGGCGCTCGCTGAACTTGGCAACATATCGGAGAGGCGAATTGCCAGATTATTGGATAAGGATTACAACTTCGGCCTGCCGGCTTATTTAATCGACGACAGCGGACTGAACACAGGGATGATGATTGCGCAATACACGGCGGCGGCGCTGGCGTCTGAGAATAAAACCTTGATTCATCCCGCCAGCGGCGATTCCATTCCGACATCTTCCAATCAGGAAGACCATAACAGCATGGGCTCAATCGCCGCACGGCAAGCGCGAGAAGTGCTCGAAAACGTTCAGCGCATCGTCGCTATCGAATTGCTATGCGCGGCGCAAGCGATTGGCTTCCGAAAACGCGAGGGGCAAGAGCCGGGCGTCGGAACGGCGGCGGGTTATCAATTGATTCGCCAGCATATCGGTCAGCGAAAAAGTGATAAAGACGGAGAGATGCATCTGGACATCCAAAAGGCGATTGATCTGGTGCGCAACGGTGAACTCCTGGCTGCCGTCAGCTTCGCGCTTGAAGCCGAATCGCTGGACTAAAGCGGTCTGCGCAGGAGGTTATCCATGTAGCGCAATCTGTTAGCTTGCGCGAGTCCCGGCGCAATCTAACAGATTGCGCTACATCCAGCCGAACACTGTTCTAAGCATCCGGCGGTTCAAGATTGTCCTGTTTCTTCAGTAAGCGCTTGAGCCGCTGAAAAGATTCAGACTGCTCGTGGAAGACGTATTCAGGCTGCGTCACGATGACTTCTTCAGCGCCGCTTGCGCGCAAACGGCGGATGACCTGGTGCAGATTATTTCGCGGGCAGGTCATGCGGATCACCACGAAGGGCTCGTCCTTTGCGCCGAGCGGCGCGAGCGTGTCCATCGGTAGAGAATAGGCCAGCCGCCACTTGTGCGTCAGGCGCGACAATTCAGTGAGCTTCGAGCGCTGGACGGCGGCTTGCAGATTATAGGTGTCTCTGCCGCGCAGATGGCTCTCGATCATATCGAGGAAAGTTTCCAGACGCTCAAGCCGCACGTCGTTCCAGTTGGCGATGCGCCGGCTGGCAATCAAACAGGCTTGCGAAGAAATCACCGTGCCGTCTTTAAGGGCTTTCAGATGGTTGTCTGAAAGCGTCTTTCCAGAAGAGGTCAAATCGATCACCAGATCAGCTACGCCTGAGGCGGGCGCGCTTTCGGTGGCCCCCAGAGATTCAACCAGCGCATAGTTGACGATGCCATGCTTAGCCAAAAACTCGCGCGCCAGATTGGGGAACTTGGTGGCAATGCGCAGAGTACGCTGATGCTTCAAGCGAAATGAAAAGGCGAGTTCGGCCAGGTCTTCCATTGAAGCCACATCAATCCAGGGATTGGGCACCGCGACCACTAGTCTGGCATGGCCGTAACCCAGATCACGTAGGACGAGCAGGAGTTTGTCCGAATGCACCGCCTGTTCGCGGAACAGGTCTTCGCCCGTCAACCCCAGATCAGCCGTGCCGCTTGCCACCTTCAAAGGAATCTCTTCGGCGCGCTGGAAAAGCACAGAGATGCCCTCGACGCCGCCGAGACGAGCGGTGTAGCGGCGTTCATTGCCATAGGCGACCGGCACCCCCGCGCTCTTCAAGAACGCCATCGTCCCGTCATAGAGGCTGCCCTTGCTGGGTATCGCAAAAACGATATCGTTGTTCTGCTTTGCCGCCATGTCGCTTGCTCTCAGACTCACGGCCTTTCGTGATGGTTCTGGTCTGCGCGTTCGATTGCCGCGCGGACATAATCGTCGAGTCGGTCTATGGCAACGATCTCTTCTGTGCGCTCGGCCATGTTCTTCACTTTAACGGACTGATCGCGCAGTTCATCTTCGCCGACAATGATGACGTAAGGGATTTCTTCTTCAGAGGCATGACTGAGTATATCCTTCACCCGGCGATCATCGAATTCCGCACGCACGCGCCATCCCGCCTGACGACAGATTTGGGCGATTCTCCAGACGGTTTCTTCCGGCACCTGCCCTATGCTGATCGCCAGCGCCTCTAGCGAATCGCCGGGCCGTGAGTTAAGCGAATCGCCGGCTTTGTCAATGGCCAGAAGCAAACGGTCTACACCCAGAGCGAAGCCGACCGCCGGAATCTGCTGCGGCGCACCGAGCGCGGCAAGCAGGCGATCATATCTGCCGCCGCCGCAGACCTGGCTGACCGGCCCAAGATAATCGCAGTGAATCTCGAAGATGAAGCCCGTGTAATATTCTATGCCTCGCCTGAATCCCAGATCGATCTCTGTATTCGCAGGCAGTACGCCGCGCCTCTGTAAAAGCTCTACGCGAGCGTGCGCCGCAGCAAAGGCGGGGCCGGGCGTCGCGCCGATTCGTTCGAGCAGCTTCTCCAGTTGTTGGAGCGCCGTCGAGGGCGGCCCGGCGATGGCGAGGTATTCCTGCACCGCCTCAGCGCAGTCTTTGGTCAGCACCATCTCCTGGCCGGCGGTAAATCGCTGAAGAAAGCGCTCGGCAATTTCGTCGAGGTCGCGATAGCCAATCTCTTTTTCGACAAAGAGCGAGAGGATTTGCCGCACCAGCAAACGACCGGCGTTTTCGCCCAGAGATGATAAGATCTTTTCCAGTTCGAGCGCCGCCGCGTCGTTGCTCAATTTACTTTGCGGAGATGATTCGGAGAGCCGTGTGAGCAACAGGTGAAACGCTTCGCGCCGCCAGAAATTCTCTAACAATCGCGCGCGTACCGCCGCCGAGACCGGCAGCGAGTTGATAAATTCCGCCGCCAGTTCCAGGTCTCCGAGAAGCAAGCGGAAATCCGTAATGCCCGCTTTGTTGACCGACTCAAGAGCCAGCGTCGTCACTTCGACATCGGCGGCCAGACGATTTTCGCTGCCGATCAATTCAACTCCGGCTTGTAGAAACTGGCGGTAGCGCCCCTCTCTGACATTGTCATAACGAAAGACATCGCCCTGATAACTCAAACGGACGGGCAGCCGCCGAAAGGCCATGCGCTCCAGAAACGCGCGCGCCACCGAGATGGTCATTTCGGGGCGCAGGCAGATTTCCGTCCGGCCTTTCGGATCAGTAAAAATATACATGCGGCTGCGAATCTCTTCTCCCGAACGTTGCAAGAAGATGTCCGAGCGTTCCAGCACAGGCAGGATGACGCGTGCGTAACCATAGAGGTCAAACGTCGAGGTGCAAGTATCGGCGATCTGAACCAGCCGCCGGGCGTCGCTTCCCAGATAGTCTTTCGTCCCGGCGATGTGCTCAGGGTATTTCATGAAAACTCCGGCGGGAGTTGATTTGCAATTGATCAGGCCAGAATTGTGTGAGCCAGAATTGAGTGAAAAAACTTACATTCGCGCGTTTGGCTGAGACCCGCAAGCCTGATTACTTTTCCTGCTTATCCTTGTACCTGTCGAGTATGCCCTGCACCGCTTGCACCAACCCGCTTCTGGGCACGGTGAGCTGTGCAGGCTGATCTTTGACCCAGTCTTCGCGTTGCGTGATGGCTTTTGACAGTTCCTGTCCGAGCCGCAAATCTTTGAGCGAGACCTCGCCGGCTTCAAATTCCCGCGAGCCGGCGATCACCGCGACAATCGAGCGGCGCAGGTCGGCGTACTTCAATTGTTTATTCAATCCGCCCTTGCCGAGATACATTTCGGCGGCAATGCCGGCGCGGCGCAAATCAAAGGTCATCTGTTCGTAATCGAGCAGATGATCTTGATCCATGACCGTCACCACCACAGGGGCTGAGGTATCGACGGCGCTCAACTTGCCCAACTGTTCGAGCGCCGCCGCCAGACGATCCACGCCGATGGCCGCGCCGGTGGCAGGCACTTTCTTACCGATGAATCGTTCGACCAGATCATCGTAGCGGCCACCGCCTGCGACTGCGCCGAACTCTCGCCGCTGGCCTGTATCGTCGGTGATCTCGAAGGTCAGCGCCGCTTCGAACACAGGGCCGGTGTAGTAAGCCAGGCCGCGCACGACCGTCGGATCGAAAATGATCTTGTTCTCCGCGTAGCCCACCGCCGTCAGGTAACGATCAATCTCGCGCAATTCGGCGACGCCGCGCTCGCCGACCTCAGAGCCGCGCACAATCTCTTCAATACGGTCACAGACTTGTGAGCGGCGGTCTTCCTTGATCGACAGCAAGTCGATGATGCGCTGCACCTGATCGGTGCGCAGATGCGCGCCATCCTTAAAATCTCCCGAGTCATCGATGCGGCCTTTGACAAGCAATTGCCTGACGCTGTCGATGCCCAGACGATCAAGCTTATCAATGGCGCGCAGCACCTCTAAAGAGGTCTGCTCATCCGCAGGGACGCCGACCACTTCGAGCACGCCGTTGAGGGCTTTGCGGTTATTCACGCGAATGACATAACTGCCGGTCGGAATATCGATAGCCTCCATGGCATCGGCCAGCACACAGCAGACCTCTGCGTCTGCGGCCATGGATTCCGAGCCCACCGTGTCGATATCGAACTGGTAAAACTCGCGAAAGCGGCCCGGCCCAGGCTTTTCATCGCGCCAGACCGGCCCGACCTGATAGCGGCGGAAAGGCATAGGCAGTTCGTTCATGCGCTCAGAGAAGATGCGTGACAGCGGCGCGGTCAAATCATAACGCAGGGCCAGCCAATTGTTATCTTCATCTCTGAAGGCAAAGATGCCGCCTTCGGGAGTGTCTGTATCGGGGAGATATTTGCCCAGTGATTCAAGGTATTCGACGGCGGCGGTTTCCCAGGGAGCGAAGCCATACAGTTCATAAACCTGGCGTATCTTATCGATCATTTGCCGACGAGCGAGAACGCGCTCCGGCGGGGTATCTCTGAACCCTTTGGGGCGCTGCGCAACCGGCGGGCTTTGTGGCTTGTCATTGCTCATTGACGATCTTCCTGATCGCGGCGGCGCATGGCTCGCGATCAAATTATCCCTTCAAGCCCTTTGCCGGAAACGTCGATTGGAGAGCCGGAGAGTATTTGAAAGGCGCGAAAAACAATGGTACTGCCGGATGGACTTGAACCATCGACCTCCTGATCCACAGTCAGGCGCTCTAGCCAACTGAGCTACGGCAGCATTAGGAAAAGGATTATAAAAGCCGTGTCTGTTTACGTCAATGCGCCGGAGTTTGCGCGCCTTGGCATAGAGCGCCGAATAGCCTCTTCGGGGCTTGCTTGTATGATGGTCTGGTGGTCGCCGGACTACAAGGCCAGTTCGGCGATGGCGCGCGTGGCCGCAAGGCTTGAAGCGCCGCAGATCAACGTCTTGACGCCGGCCTCGCGCCACATGGCGAGTTGATCTTTGATGCGCGCACGCGGCCCACACAGGGCGATTTCGTCAACCAGTTCGTCGGGCACGGCGGCGATGGCTTCGTTCTTCTTACCGCTCAAATATAAATCCTGAATCCGCGTGGCCGCGTCTTCGTAGCCGTAACGCCGCGCCAGGTCGTTATAGAAATTCTTGCCGCGCGCTCCCATGCCGCCGACGTAAAGCGCCAGATGCGGCTTGATCTGCTGTCGGCAGGCGTCCACGTCATCGCCGATCACCACCGACACGGTCGGCGCGATGTCGAAGTCATCAAGCGTCTTGCCGTCCGTGCGCCGCGCTAAGCCTTCATTGAGGGAGGCGCGAAAGACCTCCATTCGCTTCGGCGAAAAGAAGACCGGCAACCAGCCGTCGGCGATCTCTGCCGCCAGCGCGACATTCTTCGGGCCAATCGCCGCAAGGTAAATCGGTATGCCCGTGCGCAGCGGATGGACGATCAGCTTGAGCGGCTTGCCGAGTCCCGTGCCGCCACGCACAGGAATGTCGTAATACTCGCCGTGATGTTCAAGCGGTTGCTCGCGTCGTAGAATCTGGCGGACGATGTCAACGTATTCGCGTGTGCGCGTCAGTAGCTTTCCATACAGAACGCCGTGCCAGCCTTCGACCACCTGCGGCCCTGACGCGCCAAGCCCCAACATGAACCTGCCGCCAGTCAGCAGGTCTATGGTCGCAGCAGTCATCGCCGTCATTGCCGGCGTGCGCGCAGGCATCTGCATGATGGCCGTGCCGACGCGGATGCGCTCGGTCTTTGCCGCCAGCCAGACGAGCGGCGTCACGGCGTCCGAGCCATAGGCTTCCGCCGTCCATAGCGAATCGTAGCCGAGCCGTTCGGCTTCCTGAGCAAGCTGAATGTTGTCTGAAGGGCCAGCGCCCCAGTAACCGAAATTGAGCCCCAGTCGCATGATGCCTCCATCAAAGTTGAAATGACTGCCGAAACCACAACGAGAAAGCCGAGGTTTGCCAAACAGGAACCTGAGCACCCAAGCATGTCAGCATTGCCAGAATGATCAGCCCCGTAGGAGCGCAATGTTTATAGAACCGTGGGACAGAAAAAAGCCAAGCCCCGTAGGGGCGAAATGTCGACATTTCGCCCCTACGGGGCTTGGCTTCTTTTCGACGCTTGCAACTATAAACATTGCGTCCCTACGGGACTGGCTGCGATTGCTTAGAGCGGTTTTCAATCGGATGTAGCGCAAGGCGGTTAGCTTGCGCAGTATCGGGCGCAAGCTAACCGCCTTGCGCTACATGGCAAACGCATTTGAAAACCGCTCTAATTCTAATCACCCTGCGCCGGCTGCGGCTCAAGCGAGGCCGGGGCCGCTTTGTCGGCCTCGCGGTCTTTGAACGTCAGCGCAAAGAACAGCGCAATGACGGCGGCGAAAATAGCCGGTATCCACCAGATCGCTTTCCAATCTTTGACCCCACCCACCGTGAACGCATCGACTACCCAGCCGGCAATCAACGTCCCGAGCCCAAGACCGACGCCATAGGTGAGCAGGGTGATGAAGCCTTGCGCGCTGGCGCGAATGTCTCGCGACGCTTTCTTATCTACATAAATCTGGCCGGTGACGAAGAAGAAGTCATAACAGACACCATGCAGAAGGATACCGGCATAAAGCATCCATCCCATCGCGCCGAGATTGCCATTGGCAAAGAAAGCGTAGCGCACCACCCACGCCAGCATACCGACCAGTAGCATCTTCTTGACGCCGAGCCGTACAAAGAAAAACGGCATGAGAAGCATAAAGCCGACTTCCGACATCTGCCCAAGCGTCATCTTGGCGGCGACCCCCTCCATGCCAAGCTGGTTCAGAAAGAGGTTCGTATAGCCATAGTAGAAAGCCAGCGGAATCGAGATCAGCAGCGAACAGAGTGCGAAAATGAAGAAGGCTCGTTCCTTCATCAGACGCAGCGCTTTGAATCCGAGAACTTCACCGGCGCTAATTTGTTTGCCGGCGTTTTGCGGCGGCGTATTCGGCAGCGTGAACGAATACAGCCCCAACAGCAGCGAAGCAATCGCCGCCATCTTCAAAGGCACAGCCGTCTTTTCGACACCTGGATTGAACTTCGACAGAATGAATGTGATGACCAAGCCGGCAACGATCCAGCCGAGGGTGCCCCAGACGCGAACTTTCGGGAATTGCGCGTCCGGTTTTTCCATCTGCTTGAACGATACAGCGTTGACCAGCGCCAGCGTCGGCATATAGGTGAGGTTGTAAAGCAACAGCCCGACAACCAGCGGGCCAACCGTCGTCAAATCAGCCGACAGATAAAGGATGACGCCGCCGATCAAGTGCAGGAGGCCCATCACTTTTTGCGACGCGAAAAATCGATCAGCAATCATGCCAACGAAAAAAGGCGAAATGATGGCCGCGATGTTGTTCATCAGATAAATGTAGCTGATCTGCTTGCCTGTGAAGCCAAGATTGTCGAGATGGGTTCCGAGCGTCACGAACCATGCACCCCAGACGAAGAACTCCAGAAACATCATCAGGCTCAGCCGCAGATAGGTTTTTGTGTCCATTCTCTCCCCCTTAGAGATTGCCTTTCTTGCTCTGGTCAACGATGTAGTCGCAGGCGCGCGCCGTGATCGCCATCATGGTCAGCGTCGGATTCTGGCAGCCGGTCGATACAAAACACGCGCCGTCTGTGACAAACAGATTCTTCACGTCCCAGCTTTGATTGAAGCGATTCAAGACCGAAGTCTTCGGATCATTGCCCATGCGCGCCGTGCCGACTTCGTGTATGCAGAGGCCGGGATTGGCGAGGCTCGCATTCTTGCTGACGACTTCAAAGCCGGCTTCGTGCGCCATCTCTTGCAACTGCTCGTAAGCGTCGCGCGCCATCGCATGTTCGTTATCGCTGTGCGTACAGTCGATGTGCGCCACAGGGATGCCCCAGGCGTCTTTGACATCCTTGTTGAGCGTCACGCGATTTTCTTTGCGCGGCAGCATCTCGCCAAAGGCGGCCAGGCGGAACGGCGCGGGCGCACGGCCATCGCGCACCTGTTGTTTGAACTCCGAGCCGAAGCCGGGAATCGTGCTGATGGTCGCCGGCAGCATCTGGCGCGCGGCGCTGCCCTGTATGCCATAGCCGCGAATGAAACCCGTCTGCTTGTCGGTGAGGTTGCGGAATCTCGGCATGTAGATGCCGTTAGCGCGCCCGTCGTCGTAGTTATAAGGATAGTTCACCGTTTGCGGCACCAGGCCGCTGACGAACACGCGATAGAAATGATCCATCAAGTAGTGGCCGAGCACGCCTGACGAATTGCCCAGCCCGTTAGCATGCTGGCGCGTCGCGCTGTTGAACAGCAGGCGCGTTGATTCAATCGTCGAGGCGCACAGCACAACGACTTTGCCGAAGACTTCATAAGCTCTTTTGGTGTTCTGATCGATGACCGCGATGCCTTTGGCTTTGCCCGTGTCGGGATCAACGATGACGTGACTGGCGATGGCGTTCGGTTGCAAAGTCAGCCGGCCCGTTTTCGCCGCCGCCGGCAAGGTCGAGCCGGGGCTGCTGAAGTAAGAGTGCGTCGTGCAGCCGCGCTCGCAGTGGCCGCAGTAATGACACGGCGCGCGCCCATTATGTTTTTCGGTGAGAATCGCCGTGCGCCCGATGGTGACCCGGCGTTCCGGCCAGCGTTTCTCGACGGCGCGCTTCAGCAAGCGTTCGCCTCAGACCATTTTCATGCCCGGCAGAAATTTGCCGTCCGGCAGTTGCGCCAGGTTTTCGTGCGTGCCGCTGACGCCGATGAACTCTTCGACTTTATCATAATACGGCGCAAGCTCTTTGTAGCTGAGAGGCCAGTCGTCGCCGTACCCATCATGGCTGGCGGCTTTAAGATCGTAATCCGAGAGGCGATAGCTCTGACGGCCCCACATAATCGTGCGCCCGCCGACCTGTCGCCCGCGAATCCAGTCAAACGGCTTGCCTGCCGGTGTCGTGTAAGGATTGTCCACATCGTCGACGAAGAACTTATTGCCGTACTCGTTGCAGGCGTAACATTTCGCTTGCACCGACTGGCGCTCGGCATAAAGCTTTGTGCTGGCGACCGTGCCGCGATGCGCGACTTCGTAAGGCCAGGTGTGCTCGGTGTAATCCTTGAGCGGATCAAGCTGGCGGCCCGCTTCCAGAACCAGCACGTGCATGCCTTGTTCGGTCAATTCTTTTGCCGCCCAGCCGCCCGTCGCGCCCGAACCCACAACGATGGCATCATAGATTTCTTCTTTTCCCATACCGACTCCTTGATCACACGGCGGCGCGCTCGAAAGAGGTGTTGATTACAATTTACAAGAGAGGTGATCCGCGCGCCGACCCGCTATGGACAGGCCCCTTCGCCGTGAACGGCGCGCGGCAAAGCGGGCACTGGCCTCGTGAAGGCGTCACGGGCAGCGGCGCAGCAGCGCGCGAGCGGTCAAGCGATCAGGTTGTTACATCTCCGTTGCTCAAGTGCAAGGCGGGTCGTGTGGCATCATAAACGAACGGTAGCGAAAAGGCAAAAGCAATCACCGGCAGGCAGCAACCTGTGGAGTGCGGTGACCTGTCACCGCTATGATAGTCCTTCTCAGC
>JBBWZK010000062.1:0-3447 GCA_039648975.1 Blastocatellia bacterium | reverse complement strand
CTGCAAACGCTCACCGAAATCGGCGTCGAGCAAAATACGACTGTCGTCTTCCCGATTCCGCTTGAAATGATTTCGTCTCTGGTCTACCAGAAGCCGAAGCAGGAAGCCTTCACGGTTCAGCCCCGCGAACCGGTAGAAATTCGTTAGCTCTTAGTTTCTAGTTTCTCGTTCCTGGTTGGAGCCGTTCTGTGTGCGCAACCAGGAACGAGAAACCGGGAACCAGAAACCTCTATAGAAACATGACCAATAAACAAGTCGCCGCCATTTTCATTATCGGCATCGCGCTGCTCCTGGCAGCCTTCTGGGCCGGCCTTTTCATCGTCAAACAAGATGCGCCGGCAAGCGCAAATCAATCGAGCGCCGCGCCGAATCAGAATGCCGCAAGCGCGAATGCCAACAAGCCTGCGCCAAACTCCAACCTGACGACGCGATCAGCCAATCAGCCGGCGACCGACGAGAACGCGCAGTACATCGTTTTGATCGGCACGTTCGGCACCATCGAACAGGCCAAGCAACTCGAATCCGACATGCGCCGCGATTACATCGCTACGCACGTGCAGATGCCGAGCGGCGGCGACACGCTTTATCGCGTCGTCATCGGGCCATATAAAAAACGCGATGCCGAACAGGTAGCGGCTGACCTCTCGAACAAGCGCAAGGGCATCATGATCCAACCGTGGACGCAGAATTAAGAGTTATGCCGCCAGGGTGGGTTTCATCCGCGCATAGCCGTAAGCGAACGAAGTGCTTTATGACAGGAAACGATAAAAAGATACAGTCCACGCCCTACCCGCACATCGTCAAGGTTCAAGGTGTCTGCGGGGGCCAGGCGACTATCGAAGGAACACGGATAGCTGTATGGCATATTGTTGATTACTACTATAAGGCGGGTATGTCGGCTGAGGAAATTCTAGCCGAGTGGGATTACTTGACGCCTGCCCAAGTATTCAGCGCGCTCGCGTACTACCACGACAACAAAGAAGAGATTGATCAAGTTCGTCATCAAAACAGCTATGAGCATTGGTTAGATCGCCTTGCCCAATCCGCTGCATATTCCTCCAAAGCTATTTGGACAAGGTGAAACAAGAAAGGGAATAAGACATGACTACGACCGAACTCATTCTATGCTCTAATGAGGTCTTGGGCGGCACACCCGTATTTAATGGAACGCGCGTACCGGTCAAAAACCTCATTGATTATTTGGAAGCTGGAGATAGTATCGATGATTTTCTTGAAGACTTTCCTTCAGTCAGCCGTGAGCAGGCGGCGCAATTCTTAGCACTACCATAAGCAGCGCCAGAGGCCATTCCATCCATGAGAAATTAACGATGACGGATTACTACCAGGAAGACCTCGCGTTCATTCACGATGTCGGCTACAGCGAATTTGCGTGCCAGGCTGCGCCGGGCATCATTGATATTTTCGCGCGCCATCAGATTCGTGACGGTCTGGTTGTTGATCTCGGCTGCGGCACGGGGCTGTGGGCCGAGCAACTCATCAAACATGGCTACGATGTGCTCGGCATAGATATTTCCGAAGCCATGATTCAATTGGCGCGCAGGCGCGCGCCGCAGGCCGAGTTTCGCGTCGCCTCATTGTTTCAAGCAGACATTCCGCCGTGCAATGCGGTCACCTCGCTCGGTGAATGCATCAGTTATCTCTTCGATACGGGTAACGACAACCGCGCGCTCGAACAACTCTTCCGCCGCATCTATATCCAGCTTGCGCCCGGCGGCGTCTTTATCTTTGACGTGATGGAAGCGGGAGAACTCGGACGCGCAACGACCGCGAGAAGTTTCTCAGAAGGCGACGATTGGATGACGTTGGTTGAAAAGCACGAAGACCGCAGGCAGCAAACCTTAACCCGCCGCATCACCACCTTTCGCAAAGTCGGCGACCTTTACCGCCGGGCCGACGAAGTTCACCGCGTGCGATTGTACGACGCCGCTGCGATGGCCGCAGAACTGCGCCGCATCGGCTTTCGCGTGCGAACCACTCGCCGTTATGGCAGCTATGCGCTACACAAAGCGCGCGTGGCATTCATCGCCCGCAAGCCAGAGGCAAAAGGCAGGGGCTAGGGGCTAGGGGCTAGGGGCTAGCGACCGGAGCAATCTTCCCTTGCTAGCCCCTAGCCCCTAGCCCCTAGCCTCTATCTTTGTTCCGCAGTGGCAAGCACAAGGATCTGGCGACCGGCGATTTCCGCTAACTGCTCTTCGGCGTGCTCGCGCAGTTGGGCGGGCGCGAGCCGCACCATCTGTTCGAGCGGCAAGGCAGCAAGCACACGCCGCGTCACCTCGTAGCCCAGCAGATAACCGCCGCGTGATGGCACCGTGTCGGTCGGCGTATTGCGAAACCACGCTTCGTACTGTTCAGGCGGCGCGTTGCCGGCAATCAGTTCAAGAAAGCGCCCGGCGTTAGCTCGCAGGTCGTGCTCTTGCGCTTTGTGATTATCCTCACTGAAGTGCAGATAGAAAGCGGGCGGGTGGCCGGGGAGCATCGCTTCGGTGGCGGCGACGGCCATGCCTTCGATCATCAAAGGCATGTGTGGCGTGCGGAATTCATCAAGCAAAGGCTGCTGAAATAGAAAACCGAAGTGGTAGAGATGAAAGAACTCGTGCAGCAGCGCGACCTGCAATTCGTCGGGCGAATAGCCGCATAACACGTCGGCTCCGAGGCAGAGTGTATCGGGCACGCCCGCTTCGTTCTGCACGGGCCGCACCGCGCTGTCGAAGCGAAACAGGCTCAAGCCGATGTAGATGTCGCGCGGCTGCTGGTAATCGGGAAAACGCGTTTTGAAGGCGACGAAAGCGCCAATCAGCGGGCTGATGTGCGGATCATTGATGTGGCGATTGAACTCGCGCAACGCCTCAATGCGCTCTGGCACACGCACCAGAAATTCATCAAGCAGGGCGCGGCGCGTCTTCACATCACTGTTGCGATAGACGGCGCGCTCAAAGTAGTCGCGGTACTTGTCCTCGACCATGCGCTTCCACCAGTAGCGCTGCTGCGCCAGCGGTTTGTCCTTCATCGCGTCCCAGAAGGTCAGGAAATCCTCGACGACGTTGATCACCTTCGGCCCTTGAAAGAGCCGTTCAAAGATGCTGCGCTCGGCAAGGGTTTTGGCTTGAGTTGCGGGCGCGCAGATCAATAGCAAAAGTGGCATCAAAAGAAAAGTCATTCGCCGAAAGCTTGCCATCCAAAACTCCCTGGGAAGAGATGATCGCGTCTGCTGCCCACTAGAACGCGCGAGCCTGCCAAAAGTTGCAGCCAATTAGGGACTAGGGGCTAGGGGCTAGGGGCTAGCGAAGAATCAAGCGCCGTGCGCATTCTATGAAAGAAATATCCTGAATTGTATTATTCGAAACTATCCCCTAGCCCCTAGTCCCTAATTGGCTGCAACTTTTGGCAGGCTCGCGCGTTCTAGTGGGCAGCAGACGCGATCATCTC
>JBBWZK010000058.1:0-8007 GCA_039648975.1 Blastocatellia bacterium | reverse complement strand
TAGACATCCTGAAGATTCCCGTCGCCGCGTCGCCGCGTCGCCGTGTCCCCGCGTCGCTCCTACGCCGTGTCCCCGCGTCCGGCAGTTTGAAACGTGCGGCGACAATGCGTCGTACAAGTGAAGCTGCCGGCTGCGGTGCCCAACGATTTGCGATAAAATGAAGCCGGCGCTGAAACTTTTTCGTCGCGCGTGCCACTAACTAAGCGAACTGAGGATGAAGCCGTAATGATGGAGGCCGTCAGCTTAGTGAGCCCGTTCAGCGCACGCGCCGGTGCAAGGATGCAAAGCGCACACGATATAACCGCGCGCGCGCGGCGCGGCGACGATGACGCCTTCCGACTCATCTTCGAGCGGTACTCGCGGCCAATCATCAGCTTCATATACGATATGGTCGGTCGGCGCGATCTGGCCGAAGAACTGACGCAGGAGACTTTCGTGCGCGCTTACAAAAATCTTGGCGGTTTGCAGGATGACGCGAAGCTGTCGACCTGGCTGTTCGGCATCGCCAAGAACGTGGCGCGCGAATCGTTGCGGACGCGCCGCCGCGACGATCAACGAGTTGAGATCGATGCCGACGGCGTCGGCGAGTTGCACGATGACAAGCTGCCGCCGGATCGCGAATTGTTGGACAAGGAATTGAACGGCGTCATCCGCGAGGCGCTCGCCGCGCTCGATGACGACAAACGCATGGTCTTCACGCTGAAGATTTTTCAGCAGCGCAGCTACGAAGAGATTGCCGAGATCACCGGCTTTTCGATAGCCAAACTGAAGACCGATCTGCACAGGGCGCGCGCTGAGATGAAGCGGCGCATCAGTCCTTACCTGGGGGCGGGCTATGAAGTGTGAAGCGTGCCAATCAGTGCTTGAAGAATATTTCGACGGCGAGCTTGCCGCGAAACCATCGGCTGAAATCAGCGCGCATCTCGCGGGTTGCGCCGCGTGCGCTGCCGTGCATGCCGAGTTGCAGCAGGAGCACGGCATCTATGCGGCCTACGAGCGCGGCATAGATGTGACGCCGGACTTGTGGGCCGGCATTGCCGCGCGCCTCAAGACCGAGAAAACGGCGCTGCCTGAAACATCATTAACCGCCAGATGGCGCGACTGGTTTGCACGGCGGTTCGCGATGCCGCACATCAGCCCGGCTTTCGCTGCGGCAATGGTGATTCTGGCCATTGGCCTCACCGTCGTCGTGATGAGTTATCTGCAATCGCGCAACGCCAACAATAATGGCAATGGGGCGATTGCCACAAAAGATCCAAACGACGCTGGCGGCGCTAACCGGAACGGCGCGGTGTCGCCTGCACCGAAGCAGGGCGATGAGGGCTCGAAGCCTAATTTGGCAACCAACCCTGATCAACAGAACAAGCCGATTGAGGACAAGCCGCTCGTTGAAAAATCCAAGCTGGCTCCGCAGAAGCAGGTCGTCGCGACCTTCCGCAAGCCGCAAGCGCCACCTGATCCAATGAAGCTGGTGCGCGAAGCCGAGCAGAAATATCTGGCGGCGATTGCCATCTTGTCGCAGGACGTCAGCCGCCATCGCTCGCAGATCGATCCAGCGGTGCTGGCGCGCTTCGACTCGGCCTTGTCCGACATTGATCGGACGATTCAGGAGACGCGACAGATCGTCCGTCGCAATCCCGATGACCCGGTTGCTTTGCAGTACCTGCTCGGCGCTTATGCCAAGAAGGTGGACACGCTGCGAGCCATGTCGCTTGATTGATAAGCGGTGATCGGTAGTCGGTAGCCTGTACCTCCACAAAAGGAGTCTGGCCACTGACCACTGGCCACTGACCACTGATTACTATGCTCAGAAGAATTCTTACAATTTTAATTTTAGCGATGGCGATTACAAACGGCGCGGCAGCGCTGGCGCAGGAAACGCCGCAGCCGCCCGCTCAAACACCGACGCCCGCTAAACCATCGCAAGCCCCGAAGGCGAAAGTGGTGCCCGCGCAGCCTGCGACGCCGCGTCCCGCGCCACTGCCGCGCGTGCTCGTAACGCCGCGCGCCGACGAAGACAGCGAGGCGCAGGCCACGCCGCTGACCATGAAAGTGGCTCGCAACGCGCACATCGCCGTCAGCAGCCGCATGGTCAACGTCCGCATTACCGGGGTCGACGGCGACACGCTCGAAGCGACGGCGACTAGCGATGAAGGCACGCATCAGGTGAAGGCGCAGGCAAGCGGCGATGAAGCCAATCCGAAGATTATGATTTATGTGCCGCTGATGTCCGGACGCCGCGCCGACCGCGATGTCCATCTCAATATCAAGCTGCCGCGCTACGCCACCATCGAAGCCGTCGAAAGCCTCACAGGCGATATTGAAGTGAGCGGCATAGACGCGCCGGTTGCTGTCAATACCGACAACGGCCAGATCACCGTCGTTCGCGTAGCGTCGCTGAAAGCGTCGACGCGACATGGCGAGATCACTGCCCGCGAAATCAAAGGCGATGCCACGGCGCGCAGCACGAACGGCGATCTGACGCTTGAAAATATTGGCGGCGACGTTGACGTGGCGGCGACCAACGGCAGCCTCAACGTGCGCAATGCCGGCGGCGACGTGCGCGCCAACCTGACGGTTGGCGAAGTCATCGCCTACTGCATCAAGGGACGCGCCGAAGTCAACACGGTGAGCGGCAGCATACAGCTTTTCGGCGTCAGTGGCGATGTCGAGGCCGTCAGCACCAGCGGCGAAGTGACCTTCGCCGGACGGATTCGCGCGGGCGGTCGTTATAAGCTCAAGTCGATCTCCGGCGCCATCGAGATGCACATTCAACCGGATGCGCCGGGATTCACGGCGACCTTGATCACCTATAACGGCGACATCGAAACCCTGTTCCCGCTGAAGCTGGATTCGCAGGCGTCGAGCGGCTCAATCAATCGCCGCATCATCGGGCGCTTTGGCGATGGCAGCGCACAACTATTACTCGATTCATTCAACGGCGGCGTGCGCCTGGCGAAGGCGAAAGCTGAAGAGTTGAAAGCTTGCAAATGATTTCAAATTTCCGCAATCGACAATTGAAAGAGGTGCGAAGATGAAAAACAAAACGATGTGGCTCTCTCTCGTCGCGCTCGTCGCGCTGGGGCTTGCGCCGCTGGCGGCCAACGCGCAAAAGCATTACAACAGCGATGACGGCGAGTATTCTGAACGTGACGAAATCAATCAAACTTACACGCTGGCTTCGGGGGCGCGCGTCGAAGTGCGCGGCATCAACGGCACGGTAGATATTGAGACCGCCGCCGGCGCGACCGCTGAAGTTCACGTCGTGCGTCTGGCGCGCAACCGCGACGATCTGAACTATCACAAGATCTACGTCGAGCAGACGGCAAACGGGCTGGTCGTGCGCGGTGAAGAAAAGAACGATCATGGCAATCATCAGGTGCGCCATCGCGTGACGCTGCGCCTGCCGCGCCAGATCGATCTGGGCGTCAGCGGCGTCAACGGGCGCGCGACGGTCGGCGCCGTAGATGGCCCTGTGCAGATCAGCGGCGTCAACGGCGCGGTCGAAGTCGGACAGGCGGTCGGCTACGCCAACCTTTCCGGCATCAACGGGCGAGTCAAAGTCAACATCGTGCGGCTGAGCGAGCGCGGCATACACGTCAGCGGCATCAACGGCGGCGTCGAGATTCAATTCGCCGAAGACCTCAATGCCGACATCGAAGTGACCGGCATCAATGGCCGTGTCAATACGGACGTGCCGAACGTCACGGTGATGGGCAAACTCGAACGCAATAACTTCCGCGCACGTATCGGCGCGGGCGGCACGCCGATCATCATCAACGGCATCAACGGCCACGTGAAGCTTACACGCGGCGGCGTCGCCGGCTAGATCGAAGTTAACACATTAAGGTAAGCGTGACGCGGCGACGCGGCGACGCGGGGACACGGCGACAGGAGCGCAGACGGCGCGGCTCGCCGCGTCGTCCCTTCACCGCGTCGCCGCGTCGTCTTTTGCCTTACCGCCACAGGCGGTCGAGTGCTATCATTGCCGGTCAATCACTCATGGCAATGAGGAGCCCGCATGACCTTCATTGATCTGCGCAGCGACACGGTGACTCGACCGACGCCGGAGATGCGCGAAGCGATGGCGCGCGCCGAAGTCGGCGACGACGTTTTTCTCGAAGACCCGACCGTCAACCGTCTGCAAGAGATGGCCGCCGCGCGGCTCGGCAAAGAAGCCGCGCTGTTTGTGCCGTCGGGGACGATGGGCAATCAGATTTGCATACGTCTGCACACACAGCCCGGCCAGGAAGTCATTGCCGAAGAGCGCAGCCACATCTTCAACGCCGAGATGGCGGCGATGGCGGCGATCAGCGGATTGCTGGCGCGGCCCGTGCGCGGCGAAGACGGCTTGCTCGATTGGCCAGCGATTGAAGCGGCGATTCGTCTGGCCCCGGTCTATTACCTGGCGCGGACGGGATTGGTGACGCTCGAAAATTCGCACAACTTCGCCGGCGGCGCGGTGATGCCGGTCGAGCGCATGGAAGAGATTTGTAATCGCGCTCACGAAGCAGGCTTGCCCGTACATCTCGACGGCGCGCGCATTTTCAACGCCGCGACGGCATTGAACCGCGATGTCACGGAGATTGCGCGCCCGTTCGATTCGGTGATGTTCTGCCTGTCGAAAGGACTGTGCGCGCCGGTCGGTTCGCTCATCGTCGGCTCGCGTGGATTTATAGATCGCGCGCTGGCGGTGCGCAAGATGTTCGGCGGCGGCATGCGACAGGTCGGCGTGCTCGCGGCAGCCGGCATCGTCGCGCTTGAAAAGATGGCCGGGCGTTTAGCCGAAGATCACGCCAACGCGCAGTTGCTCGCCAGAGGTATCGCCGGGATGCCCGGCCTGAAGATCGATCCGGAAAAAGCGCACACCAACATCGTCATCTTCGACATCAGCGCGACCGGCATCAGCATCCCGGACTGGACGGCGCAGTTGAAAGCGCGCGGCATCTTGGCCATCGGCATCAACGCCCGCGAGCTTCGCCTGGTGACGCATCACGACGTATCGCGTCAGGACTGCGAGACGGCTCTGGCAGCCGTTCGTGAGGTGCTGGCTTGAGAGTCAGTAGGTCACCATCCGTTGTCGGTTTTCAAAAGGCTGTTGATTGAGCTAAGACCATGATGATCTGAAAGAATTGAATTGCTTAAAGAAATCGGTAGAGTAAAACAACTTTTCAGATACCCGGTTAAATCAATGTCGGGTGAGCCGCTTGATTCCATCTTCCTGGGTTGGCATGGCTTTGACGGAGACCGCCGATTCGCGTTTGTTCGCAAGGGAGTTCTCGCCGGCATTCCCTGGCTGACTGCAAGCAAGCTGCCGCAACTCATCAGCTACAAACCTGTGCGTCGAGATACGGATAATATCACCGAGTTGCCCACGCATGTTTTAACACCGGGCGGACAAAAACTCGAACTTCGAGGAGAGGCGCTGCGCCAGGAACTTTCAAACGCCTACGGTGCGCCCGTCGAAGTGATGCAACTGGATCAAGGAATTTTCGATGAAGCCAAGATTTCGATCATCAGTCACTCGACCATACAAGCAATTGAGAAAGAAGCCGGCATCAGCCTGGATGTCAGCCGGTTCCGGCCAAACATTCTGCTAGAGACGATAGACCACAGGTCATTTGTAGAAGATGGATGGCTGAAAAAGACTATCCAATTCGGCGAAGCAACGGACGGGCCGGCGATTTATGTACAGATGCGCGACCTGCGTTGCATGATGATCAATCTGGACCCGGCGACTGCGGACGCAAACCCGCAGGTATTGAAAGCCGTCGCGCGAATGAACGATGTTTATGCGGGCGTATATGCGACGGTCTTGAGCGTCGGCAAAGTGACGGTTGGAGATCGCCTGTACCTGCGAGAGCAGTAGCAGACCACCGATAATGGAAAAACTCGTCATCGCCATTGACGGCCCGTCGGGTGTCGGCAAGAGCACTGTGGGCAAAGCCCTGGCGCGGCATCTCGGTTATCTCTTCATCGATTCGGGGGCGGTTTACCGCGCCGTCGGGCGCAAGGCGCTCGACAGCGCCGTGCCGCTCGATGATGCAGCGGCTATAGCGCAAATCGCCCGCGATGCCGACATTCGCCTCGAAGGTGATCCAGATCACTTGCGGGTTTTTCTCGATGGCCGCGAGGTGACTGACGAAATCCGCCTGCCCGATGCCAGCCACGCTTCATCCGTTGTCGCGACGATTCCCGAAGTCCGCGAGGCGGTCGTCGATAAGCTGCGCGAGATGAGCCGCGCCGGTGGCGTCGTCATGGATGGGCGCGACATCGGCACCAAAGTCTTTCCGCACGCCGAAGTCAAACTCTTTCTCGAAGCCGCGCCCGATGTGCGCGCCGCGCGCCGCTTTCTTGAAGAACGCGAGCGCGGGCGCGACGTCACCATGGAACAGATCAACGCCGAGCTTGAAGAGCGCGACCGGCGCGACCGCCAGCGCGCCGCCACGCCACTCGTCCAAGCGCCGGACGCTATCCTGATTGATACCTCTTCAATGCCTCTCGACCGCGTCATCGAGCGCGTCCTTGAAATCATTCAAGCGCACAGCTAAACTTCATTGTCGTTATCGTCGGAATGCTTAAACGAATTTCTTCTCGAAGAGGAAACGACTAGAGCTTGAGTTCGACGCTCGCCATCGCTTCGCCGCAATTGCCGTGCTCGCCGCTCGCCACAGGGCGAATGGAATTTTTCCGAGCGCGCCTCACATACAAAGATTAGGATGGGCATCTTCACCGGATTAATTATGGAAGTAGGCCGCGTGCGCCGCGTAGATCGCCGCGCCGACGGCGCTGTCTTCGTCTTCGAGGCGCACAAGGTTTTAGACGGCACGCGTATCGGCGATTCGATTGCCATCAATGGCATAGATTTGACGGTCACCACGATGGGCGCGGATTCCTTCACCGCCGACGCCTCGCTGGAAACGCTGAAGCGTTCGACGCTTGGCAACCTGCACGCCGGCAGCCGCGTCAATCTTGAGCGCGCCCTCGGCGTTGGTGAACGATTAGGCGGCCACATGGTGCAAGGTCACATTGACGGCACAGGCGAACTGGTGTCGACGACGCGCGAAGGCAATGCCTATCGCATGCGCTTTCGCTTCCCGCGCGAACTGGGCCGTTACATCGCCATGAAAGGCTCGATATGCGTTGACGGCATCAGCCTGACGGTCGCGGGACTTGGCGATGACTGGTTTGAAGTCGCGGTCATCCCGCACACATGGCGCGAGACGACGCTTGCAGAACTACGCAGCGGCGAGCGCATCAATCTCGAAGTCGACGTGCTGGCCAAGTACGTCGAACGCTTGCTCGAACACACTGAGCGCGCCGCCGCCGCGCCGAATAAACTGACGATGGACTACTTGAAAGAAAAGGGATACTGAAGAAAACGATGAATGATGAATGATGAGTGATGAATTAGAAAAAGTAGGAAATGATGAGGCCGAGAAGAGAGATTTGCGCGGTCGGACGAAGAGATTTGCTTTGCGAATCATTCGCCTCTATGGGTCGTTGCCGAAAACAACGGAAGCACAGGTTATCGGGAAGCAAGTCTTGAGGAGCGGGACGTCGCCCGGTGCGCATTATTGCGAGGCAATGCGAGGTCGTTCAACAGCTGAGTTTATCAGCAAGATTGAGGGCGCTCTTCAGGAACTGGAGGAGACTATATATTGGTTGGAGTTGTTGATTGAGGCAGAGATCGTAAACGAGAAGAGATTGCGCGACTTGCTACAGGAAGCGACTGAATTGATTGCGATTTTGGTGGCTTCTGTGAGAACAGCGAAACGAAATAAATGATTATCGGGAATTCATCATTCATCATTCATCATTCATCATTTCGTCCGTGAGGAATTATGCCATTTGCAACGATTGCTGATGCTATCGCAGAGTTTCGCGCCGGGCACATGGTCATTATCGTTGATGACGAAGATCGCGAGAATGAAGGCGACCTGGCGTGCGCCGCCGAAAAAGTGACGCCGGAAATCATCAACTTCATGGCGCGCTTTGGGCGCGGTC
>JBBWZK010000047.1:0-14575 GCA_039648975.1 Blastocatellia bacterium | reverse complement strand
TATAATATAACTTGAATTGATACGAGTCAATCGCTCCCTGTGGGAAGCAGACCCTCTCTGCTGTAGAAGGCACAGCCCCGACGGGGCGAAATGTTTATAGTCAAACAAGGCCACACAGAATCCAGCTCCGTCAGGAGCGCAAAGTCAAAAATTCGCCCCGACGGGGCTTGCGTTCTTTTCGTCGCTCGAAGCTATAAACATTTCGTCCCTACGGGACTTGGCTCGCGTTGCTGCTTTTCGATTCAAGCAACCGCTTCGTACTTTGCGATATGTGTCCTCCCGTATGTTGAACGATAAGCACTCTGCAAGAGCGCGAGTTGACATCTCGCCCAGCGGTGCGCAATCTCAAGTGGGAGTACGCCACACGGGAAGGGCTGCTATGCAGATGAATTGGAAGCTGACAATAGAGTATGACGGCACGCGCTATTATGGATGGCAGGAGCAGAAGAGTGCGCGGACAGTAGCCGGCGAGGTGCGCCGCGCGGCTGAAGAATTTCTGAATCAGCCGGCTGAACTCTTCGGAGCCGGGCGCACAGACGCGGGCGTTCACGCGCTGGCGCAGGTCGCCAGATTGCGCGCCACGCGGCGTGTGAAGCCTGTGGAACTACATTATGGGTTGAATGATCGCTTGCCGCCGGACATCAACATCCTGCGCGTCGAAGAAACCAACGGCCAGTTCGACCCGCGACGTGATGCGATAGCACGGTATTATCTTTATCAGATTTCGACGCGGCGCACGGCTTTCGCCAAGAAAGCGGTCTGGTGGGTCAAAGACAAGCTAGACGTCGACGCCATGCAGAAAGCTTGCGCGTTGCTCGTCGGACGGCATGATTTTGCGCGATTCTGCGACAAGCGAGCCGGGGATCAGTCGACTATCGTGGTCGTCGAACGCGCCGAGTTGGGGCGTGAAGGCGATCTGCTTCTTTTCCGCATCGGCGCATCGCATTTTCTGTGGAAAATGGTGCGGCGCATTACCGGCGCGCTCGTCGAAGTCGGGCGCGGCCACTTGCTCATCAATGAATTTCAAAGCTTGTTTGAGGATGCCGACATGAGGCGCGCGGCGACCGCGCTTGACATTGCCGCTCGCACCGCACCGCCTTCGGGGTTGTTTCTTGAGCGGGCAGTTTATCCGGGTGATGAGCGGCCCGGCGCGCTCTTGCCGGCTATTGCGGTTCAACGCCTGTGATCACTCTGGCGCGCGATTTTGTAACCCCTGCCACTAACGCACGGATTCAGTCTCCTTGGTCTCCTCGATAGTCTGCGGCGTGCGCGAATTCTTGACGTGACGCCACACCCACCAGACCGCGCCGGCAACGATGAGAATACCGATGACGAAGTCGAAGCGGTGGAACCAGGTTTTCAAAGCATCGTTCTTGTCCCACTGCTCGCCGAGAATCTGCCCGACGTAAGCCAGCCCGAGGCACCAGGGCAGCGAGCCGAGAAAGGTGGAGATAATGAAGCGCGACATATTCATGCGCGCGACACCGGCAGGGAAGGCGATAAACGTGCGCACGACCGGCAGCAAGCGACTGGCGAAGACGATGATTTCGCCATACTTCTTAAACCAGCGATCCGCCAGATCAAGATCATGACGGGAAACCAGAATATAACGACCATACTTTTCAATCAGCGGACGACCGCCATACATGCCCACGTAATAGGCGACGACGGAACCGAGGACGCAGCCGACCGCGCCGGCCACCCCGACTCCCCAGAGATTGAAGCGGCCCGTATAAACCAGGTAGCCGGAAAAGGGCATGATGATTTCCGACGGCAGCGGAATGCACGCCGATTCGATTGCCATCAACAAAACGACGCCCGCATAACCGAGCGCCGAAATCGTCGCCACAATAAAGCCCGATAGTATTTCAATGATTTTTGCAATCACGCTTGCTCCATTTTTCTTAGAGGTTGGAGGCTAGCAGTAAGAATCTGTGTATATTCATTAATGGGCATCAGCAAGTCGAGGAAGCTTTAGCATCCGGAGCTAGCCTCCAGCCTCTTATGAAGAAGGCCAGCCGTAGCGGCCAATCAATTTCACGAACATGCACTGGCCATGATTTTCGCGAACGAAGCCGCTTTCGGTGCGGATGACGCGAACCAGGGTTTGCTGTTCCGTGTCACCTATAGGAATCACCAGGCGTCCGCCGATGGCCAGTTGCTGGACGAGCGGCTCAGGCACCTCCGGGCCGCCGGCGGCGACCAGGATGCCGTTATACGGCGCGTGCTCGCTCCAGCCGATGGTGCCGTCAAACCACTTCACCGTCGCGTTGTAACAACCGAGCCGGCGGATGTTGGCTTGCGCCGTGCGCGCCAGGTCGCTCAATCGTTCGAGCGCGAAGACGCGGCCTGCGACTGCCGAAAGCACTGCCGTTTGATAGCCGGAGCCGGCGCCGATTTCTAGCACGGTCGAGTCGCGATCAACGCCGAGCAACTCGGTCATCTGCGCGACCATGTAAGGCTGCGAGATGGTTTGCTCCTGGCCAATCGGCAGCGCGTGGTCGCCATAAGCCTGAGCTTCGAAAGCCTCTGGCACGAACCAGTGACGCGGGATTTCGGCCATTGCCTTTAAGACACGCTCGTCGCGTATGCCGCGACTGCGCAACAGTTCAACCATCTTCAGGCGTTGCGCCGGATAAAGACTTGCGCTGTAGGATTCGTTACTTTGTCGGTTTGATCTCATTGCGACAGGGTTCCCAGAACTGCTTCCCAGTTTCGTTCTCTGATTTCATTGAGGGCGCGGTAATCCGTCATGTCCGTGCGCAGCGGCGTGATCGACACATGGCCGTGGCGCAGGGCTTCGTAATCGGTGCCTTGCTCTTCATTCCAGGTAATCGCCTCTTCGCCGATCCAGTAGTATTTTCGCTGGCGCGGGTCAGTGCCTTCGATAACCGTCGGGTGGATGATCTTGGTGCCCTGTCGGGTGACGCGCACGCCTAGAATCGGGCCGGGAGGAACATTGACATTCAAAATCGTGCCGTGCGACAGACCATCCTTGAGCACGTGTTCAGCGAGTTGCGCCGCGAAGCGGGCGGCGTAACTGAAATCGAACTCGATGCGCTGCACGAGGCTGACGGCGATGCCGGGCAGTCCGTACATTGAGGCTTCGAGCGCGCCGGCGACGGTTCCCGAATAGTTGACGTCATCGCCGAGATTGCCGCCGCGATTGATTCCCGAAAGCACGAGACGGGGCGGCTCGTCTTTAAGAATGTGATTCATCGCAATGGTCACGCAATCGGTCGGCGTGCCGTCAACGGCATAGTGAAAGTCATCAATCTTTTCGATGCGCAGCGGGCGCATCAGCGTCAGCGAATGCGACGCCGCACTCATCTCGTGCGCCGGCGCGACGACCACGACATCGCCGAGCGACCGCACCGCTTCGGCCAGCGCGATGATGCCTTTGGAATGAATGCCATCATCGTTGGTAACCAGTATTTTTGGCATAAATGGCAAAGTATGGGACGGCGTATCCATCCTTCAACTAAAGCGGTATTATACTTTCCGCAATGAAGTCAGTCGAGTGCAAAACTCGCCGTTGGCCTGCTTTCAATCACGTGGCGTCGGACGATTATCTGCGCGAAGAGAATCTCGCCTTAGACTGCTTGCACCCTGTGTTCGATTACGGGCTGCGCCTACAAAGCGCAGTAGGGTTCTTCCAGATGGATTCTTGTCTGGATTTAAGATTAAAAAAGTTTGCGAAGCCTAACCACAGAGTTGTATGATCCCTTCCTGACAGGCACCCGAATGGAGTAAAGCAAGGTCATCCTCCATGCCGTCGGTCAGCGTTCACGAAATTTTTGTTGTCACATTCATACTGTCATTATCAATCCGCAGTTACGCAAACCCGACAACATCGCTCCTTGGTCAGGGGCGTTTGTATCGATTGATGATTGATGCGCAGGAGGATGCCCCACTTGAAAGCCAAAACAAAAAGTTCGGCGCGAAAGAATCGAGGTTCAAAGAAACCACTTCCTTCCGTAAAAGGTATTTCCAAAGAGCCTGAGTATCTACTTAATCAGAGGCCGCGATTCGATGGCGAACGCCGGGTCGTCCTCTTTGACCTTGATGGCACCCTTATGGATTCGGGAACAGCCTGGCGTGAGTGTGCGGAGCGGGCTATTCATCAGCTAATGAAGATACTTCCCCGTCATTGGGACGTAAAAACTGCGCTCGATGCTTACAGGGCAATTTACCAATCCCATGCGTCCATTACAGGTAAGATCGGACCGCAAGGGCACTTGTTTGAAGATGTGCGGCAAGAGTGGAACACGCGAACGTCTTATGCACTACTCCTGGCATGGGTAGAAAACCCGACGTTCCCCCCTCACATTGGGGATATCGCCGATACGTCTTACTATGCGACTGCCCTTGATGGCCTCCTGAACGATCCCGAACAACTCCGGGCGATTCTCAAACGTGCTGAAGAGATCAGAGACACCTGGCACATTGAACGAGCGTCGCACATAGATCGCGCAGTTGAGGACTTCTGGAACGGAGATTTTAGTTCCTACATCTATCCAGGTGTCCGCGAGCTTCTGCACAACTTACGTGAAAACCAGATCGAATACTACATAGCGACAGAGGGCCACCTACCTACCCAGTGGCGGAAAATCCGCGCCATTGGCCTCGATCAAAATGATCCCGAGGACCCGGAGAAACGGCCTTGGGTAACACCAGAACAGCTCCTGGCAACGAGCCAGGCGGCGCGCCCCCAACGTGCCTTGCGAGCCTTGAATAGCTTGAGTGAGTGGTATCGCGGTCGAGCGGCGGCTAACCGAGAGGCCATCACAGTGCTGCCGGATAATGATCCTAACCGTTCGCAGTTAGAAATTGCCGCTCAAGCTTCCGGATTAATTTCTGATGGATTGGCCATATTCACAAGGCTTTTCCCTCGATTAGCCAAAAAAATTAGCAAGGACGCTGCTGGCGAAGTGCAGCCCGAGTTCTACGCGCGCGTTCTCTATGCGATCCACCAAGCTCCGAAGACTGCGCGAAAGCATCTCATGGAGATAGAAGGTCTTCGCTGGGAGAATAAGCCTAATATCCACTTAGCCATGATTGGCGATAAGTACGATTCTGATGTGGACCCGGTTATTCGCCTCGCAGAAACATTAGGAACCAAAATAATGTCAATATGGGTGAGACAAGGGAGTCATGGTGCTAAAGAACCAAAACGGGAGCCTGGATGGCAGGCCAAGTGGAGCGAATGTGACACGATTGCTGAAGCAGGAAAAAAATACCTCCTGAGCGACCAGTCGTGGTTTAACCGAACAGAATCTATCAAGAAGTCACCCCCATTGTTTGTTAGTGCTATCGAGCCAATCGACCCGCAGGAGGCCATAGAAATAAACAAAAATGTCTCGAAACCTGCTGAGACGATAGAACAGAACATCATCGAATTATTGGCCGGCATTGGAGCCGTTCGCAGCAACTCGAACCAAAACCAAGAGGGAGAGCCGGGCCAACAAACAATGGAACAAGCAACCAGCGTGGTGGACAATCTACTCGCGATAATCGTGTCTGATATTCGGCTCAGCCAGTCCAGAGACAAAGTAATTGACACTCTACTTACGCTTTGCCTCGATCCGATTCTACGCGATAAAACTGGATTCTTGGCTCAATGTGCAGGGCTACCCAACGCCGCGGTAGAGCTGCTTTTAGCGGTTGCCGAAGAAGATGACGACACTAAAGAAACAGGGAGGTATCACGAATGTCTTAAGGCTATGGCCACCCTGCTTGATGTCAACCAGGCGAGTTGGGCGGCAGCGGTGGTTGACACACTGGCCAAGAAGAAACGGATTAAGGACTATATCTGCAAGTCCGGAGAGTTAAGCCTACTCTTCTTGGACAAACTCGGGCTCTTGACGCAGCCCTTGCCAGACCAGGATGGGTTCCCCATACAGCAAGCGGTCTTTTTGTACGCGGGAATTCTACCGGCAGCGAAGAGGAATCAAACGACAACGAATGCAACACCCAGAACTCACACACCCTCCGCTAATGTCGTTACCCTTGGTCGCGCTTCTAAATCCTATGAATATCAACAAAGAGTTTATCTCGGAAGGACCCAAAACGGTCCTGATGTGCATTGTTTCCTTGGCGGCCTCAGCGCGCGCAACATCGTCTGTATTTGCGGCGGCGTTCAGAGTGGCAAAAGCAGCACGCTCACCGCGTTCGTGAAGGGGGCGCTACTCGGGACGAGCCTTGATAATAAGACCGTCATCCGTTCCTCAGTCATCGCTTTCCATCAATATCCGATTGGGAGGGCTTGCGAGCTAGTAACAGTTCCACAACGATTCGGGCTCAGGGCAGAGGTCTTCGCTTTCGAGCCTGAATTTAAAGGCGTGCAAAACCTGTATCGCGATCAATTGAAGACGCCAGTGAGTCCTCTGAAATTTAACTTGAGACAACTTTCACCTAAGGTGATCCATAGCTTACTCAAGCTTAGGGAAGCCGATCACGGCGCTTTCGATGCAATTTATGAGGAGCAGAAGAGCAGTCCGACATTTAGCATTGACGAACTGATTCATGCGGTTGGCCGCGCGAATTTCCGAGAAAAAAGGCGCATTGGTGAAATTCAGCGAGCGTTGAGAGAGATACAGCCTCTTTTTACAACAGGAGGCCAGCGCGCCTTTCACGAAGAGCTTGAGCCGGGAAAGCTAATGGTTGTTCACTATGGGCTGAACCCGGATCGTGCCAAGCTAATTCCTGTGTGGGATGCCGTGCTCTCGATTCTGGCCGAACCCCTATCTCCACCTACACCGAGCGAGCATTACCTGCTTATATTTGATGAGCTTCGTGCTGTGTTTCCTCAGAAACTCGATAATTACGAAGCCCAACTCTCTGAACGATTAGCCTATTTAGCAAGCATGGGCCGCCACGTTCATGTCTCAATCCTAGCTGCCTCACAACAACCTGTGGACTTCTATAACGCGAAGAAGTTCGTCACTGAGGCCAGTGTGCTGCTCTTGCACAAGCTTGATGCGCCAGTCTCAAAAGTTCCAGAAGGAATGCTCTGGGAGATTGCGCGACGACAGCCATATGAAAGCTTCAAGCATCTTGCTCCTGGGCAGGCATGGTATTGTTCTGGGGAGCAAAATCATGAAATGACAGGCAATGTTCAAATATCTCTAGATTTTTGAGACGATGGGGTTAGGCTCACCATGCAAGACGAATTCATTGAAGCCTTGGATTCTGATGGAAACATCTTGCCGGAACTGGTTTCGCGCAAAGAGGCGCATCGGCGCGGCATCTGGCATCGAACCGTGTCGGTCATCGTCCTGAACTCGTTTGGCGAGATCCTCCTGGAAAAACGCAGCCCACATAAAGATTTATTCCCCGGGTTGTTCGACATTCCCGGGGGGCATTTGAAGCCGAGACAGCAACCTACCGAAGCGGCGTGTGAAGAGCTACGTGAAGAGATCGGCTTGCACAGGGAGGCGAACGACCTGGAACCGCTCTCGGAGGAAGGCGCGATCATCGAGCGGGTCGTGCTTCCTGACCAGGCGATCATTAACCTTGAGCGCAAGACGGCCTACCTTGTAGAAGTCAGCGAAGCCGAAGAGAGCGACATAGCGTGCAGAGCTGCCGAATGGTCGCACCTCTCAGCCCTCGAGCTTGAGAACAGAGGCGCTGAAGGTGAGGTTTCACATGTTGAGTTTTGGCCCTGGGAATGGCTGCAACAAGCCTTGCGCGCCAGAGAACAGCGCCTGCTCGCCAGCGGTGCAGAGTCTGTGTTCTCCGATGACCGAGTTCGTGAGCAGGTTGTAAGAAGAGTTTTGCAACTGCGCCATCGTCGCCGGCATACGTTCTGCGAGGCAAACATCAAGCTACTAGGGGTTAGCGACTGTCGACAGATGGAAGATGAGAAGCTAATGGAAGCTTTCCTGGACTGCCCGGCAGCGCGAGCGGCAAAAGAGGAGGTCGAAGCGATCTTTGAACTTGGCCCAGGCCAGGTAGCGGGCGCATACAAGATCGGATCGTTTCGGTTGAGCGCTGCCGGTGATGTATACTGGGGAGCAAAGCTTCTCGACTCGTCAACGAAATACGTCGATAATCTTCTCAGAGCTATCGCTCATGGTCGCGACGCCGAGACCAGAGATAAATTGCTTAATGCCGGGCCAGCTCTAAAGGCATTCGTAACGGAAGCGCTAAATCTTCCTTTGCAAAACGGCAGGCGATTCAGAGATGACCTCGGAAACCTGGTTGAAATTGCTGCCGCGCGCAAGGCCGTTCTCCTCTGGCTGAAACATCATGCAGACGCACTCCTGCCTAACGAGGCGCTGGACAATCCGACCCGCAACGTCTCGCACGCATGCCTTCAGGCCGGACGGAAATTGCTTGAGATGTGGCATACGCAGTCGTCGAGTTCAGGCAAAGAGCGCTTCAAAGAACTTGTGCTACTCGGCTTGAGCGGCGCGACGGTGGATTTCAATAATCCGCACTTTCAAGAGCGACTGGTGTGCGAAACTGGCCCGGGTCCCTGGATACTGCAATTTATTCGCGAGAAAGCTGTGGAGAATTTGCATACAGGGCTCGGAGCGGATTGTTTCCTGGAGGAGTTTGTTGAAACGTATCTATCCAGCAAGCAGCCTGCAACGCTCGCTTTTCTACCCGGGAGTGCCGCACAGTCATATGTCAGCCTGGCAATTTGCCAGGAGATGCTTCGACAAAACCCGTATCTGCAACTGCTCTTCATTCCAAAATCCGGCGCTCCTGGCAACGACTTCACTTTCGAGGATGCACAGAACGCCTTGCGGTCGGAGGCAAGTGGCATCCTGGCCGCTCTTGCCGTGTACGCCAAAGAGCAACGCTTCATCATTGTGGCAAACGGGCCGGCTGGTCACGGACTCGACCCTGCGCGTTTGTCCCGCGACACTGGCGAGGCCCTGGCAAAGGCCACCGTGATTTTTGCTGAGGGACAGGCATACGCTGAAATACGTGGCTGGAAGAAGCCCACTTACATAGCCTTTCGCATCAATGGGCGCGTTGCCGAGGCCATACACGGGATTTCGCGGGAGCCGGGGGCTTGCGGGTTTGTCCGTTTAACCCCAGGCGTCGATCATTTCGAAGGTTTCGATGCTGCTGTGCTGAGAGAGATCACTGACAGCGGCACCGGCACTACTATACGGGCGGCCTCGCAGACGACATACGAGTATGTGGAAGCGGCGCTCGGCCAGAACTTCCCGCTCATCGTCAAAGATATTTTTCAGGGTGACCAGCACGAAGCCTGTCGCCAATTAAGAATTGAAGCCCGGCGTCTCCAGAAAACCTTTGCCGAAATTCTGATCGGCGTTGCCGCAAAGCCACCCGATGCTCGATCAGTCAAGGACTATTACAATCAGCGCCATTATTCTGTGTTCGCTTGCGGCGGCGGCGGCGGGTTCAATGGGGTGACGCTCAAAGCCCTGCGAATGCTTGGGCTCTCTACTGTCGCTGGCGTACCCAGCACAGACGACGGCGGCAGCACGGGCGAGCTTCAACGCTGGCTTCGACAGCACAGAGGGTTCGTGTTCGGCGTCGGTGACATGGCAGCCATTCTCCAGGATAGCCTCGAAAATCTGGGCAAACATGCCATTCTTGCTTATCGATTCGATCAGGAACCGACAGACTTGGCGGCGGGTGTATTAGAAAGAATAGTGAGTGAGATGAGCCGTCCGACCTATCCGGATTCGCCAGTTGGCGCGGCTACGGATTTCTTATCTTTCGTTTGTGATCAACTCAATCTCGCGCGGATTATTGACCGGTCGTTCCGTGCAGCAATGGCGGATCAGCCGCTGCCTGTGAAAGGCGCGAGCATACGGAACTTAAATCTCATCGCGGCTTATGATCTGTGCGATTGCTTAGGCGAAAAAGGCGGCACGGCAAACGCGGCCCAATTGACTGCCTTATACGTCCTGGAGAAAGCTCTGGGAATTAGAGCGGGGTCTATGGTTTTGCCGGTCACTTATGATGAATGCATTCTCTATCTCGAATACGAAGATCGAGTGTCGGCGAGCCTCGCAAAAGCTTTTCAAGTCCCGACAGATGCGCTACAGGAGGATGAGCGCCGCCTGTTCGGACAACGGTTTATAGACAAGCTCCCACAAGACAGCCGTAGGCGCACAGCTGGCGTGGCCACCAGTATTCGGACGCCATCAAAGCGGCCCAGAGCGAACCCTGAATATTTAGCTCGTCTAAGAGACGCGGAATTATTCATCATGGGTGCCGGCTCGCTTGTCAGTAGCCAGCTCGCGCAACTGGCTGTAGAGGGGATCGCCGAGACGTTGCTTTCACGCCAGGAGATCCGTCGTATACTCATCATCAATCATGTCAAAATGGATGAGACGCGCGGGATGACCTTGCGCGACCATATCAAATTAATTGAAACGGTTGCCACTGAAAATATATCTCAGGAGCTCCTGACTCGAATTGCTCCGGCGACCATGTGCCTGCGCATCGCCGACCTATTCACGGATGTGGTAATCCCTCGGACCATTGCGCGCGAGATTGAAGCCGAAATGATTGCGCATCAATTTATGTGGGATCCTCTTATGAATGAGACTGCGACCTTCGTGCATCTGAAGACCGGCCAAAGCGAACGCTCAATAAGTATACTGCGCAATCGCTATGTGGATTTTCTCATCAGACATCCCGAAGTTCAGGAACGGCTTGGCGTCACGGGGCGAGAATTCGAGGTCTTATCCTATATGGAACAGCCTTCCACGCTTTACGCAGGACGCACTGAAGCGGGCCGCTATCGCGGCGCGTTATTCGCCACGGATCAGGATATCAACTACATGGTGGAACAAGGTATACAGCTTCGTAATATTCACGAAATCGATTCAATCGGCGAGAATAAGAAGTTGTTGAAATCAGAAGGAGCGCCGGCCTTCGAGTTCTTTCCGGGACTCGTACCAGAAGCACTCGTGGGGATTATCAGGATCGCACTCGAACGAGGCTCGAAGATGGTTTCAGCCGTTTAGACATTCATACCTGAATGGCACCAGGCGATCTTTTGGCCTGATCTATCGTCGAGAATAGCGAATTGAAGATCAACGATGTGTCTTGCGTAGACAGTCATGCAGAGATGATGCGGAAATGGTATTGCAAAGTCGTTAAGGAATTAGTCGCTTCAAGAATGAAGCGTGCAGGCCACACCAACGTGCAGGTTCCTTAACTTGTGGCCCTCGGGACGACTGGATTCGAACCAGCGACCTCTTCCACCCCAAGGAAGCGCGCTACCGGGCTGCGCCACGTCCCGTTCTACTGAGAGCAATTTGCTTCAATGATCAACGGTTGATGCTAGCATCGGCATTGAGCAATGTCAACAAATCCTCCAGGTCGCGTTTGATGACGCGAAAGGCGCGGCGGACTTGTGGCGGCAACTCTTTGCCGTTGGCCGCAGGCGACGGCAAGATGGCTTCCGGGCCAGGCGCTTCCACCTGGCGCGGCACGGCCATCTCTTCGATGGGTGACAGAGCAGGGATAGGATCAGCGGACATAGGCATCTTGGCTTCGGGTTCGACCACCGGCGTTTCTTTTGACGCGACGCGCGTGCGCGTCGAGCCGCGCATCTCGTCGGCAAGCTTCTTTTTGGCACCGGCGATGGTGAATTTCTCTTCGTACAAAAGATCGCGGATGCGCAAGACCATCTCGACATCTTTACGGCGGTAGACACGCTGGCCAGCGCGGTTTTTCTGCGGTGCAAGCATGGGGAATTCCGTCTCCCAGTAGCGCAAAACGTGCGGCTGCACTTTGATCAGCTCGCAGACTTCGCCGATCTTGAAGAAGAGTTTCTCAGGAATTCTTGAGAGCGTGCTCATGCTGTTAGTCCACGCCTTTCAGCCAAGCGCATTATCGCTCGTCGTGTTGATGGTTGCGCGCTCAACGGCTGGTCTTTAGACCGAGCGCATTGAGCGTGATGGCCTGAAGACGAGCGCCCGGCGAGCTGCCAGCTCGATACGTTCGCCGGTGATCGGGTTGCGGCCCGGTCGCGGCTTGCGTGAAACGACTTCAAGCGTGCCGAAGCCGACGATATGAATACTCTCGCCTTCAACCAGATGCTTCTTAACCAGATCGAAAACCAGGTCGACATATCGCGCTGCATCGCGATTCGTCATCCCACCGTGGTGCTCATAAACCATGCGTGCCAGATCGGCCTTTGTCATGCCCTACCTGTCCTTGCTCGCAAATCGAAGCACGCGGCCCAGCATCCACAAGAAAACCCGTAACTTCAGCGGGCATTTGCCCGTTGCCAGCCTTATGTTATGCATTCCCAGTGCCAGTGTCAATTGAATTGATGGGAAAAGCTACACGATTGCAGCGAGTTAGAACGTCAAAGCAAAAGCATTACCGCAACTATCGGCAGGTGCAGGAGGCAGGTTAATCAGAAGTCGTGCCGGCAGTGGCGGGCTGGTCAACCGATGCGGGAATCATCTGGGAAGCGAATCTCACAGGAACACCGAATACATCCTCAAACCATACAGCTTTGCGCTCGGCTGACCAGATTTCTAAATCGCATTCGCCGCCGGCTTCAATGGCGAACGCCACGGTGTCGCCGCTTATCTGGCAACGCACATCTTTAATGATCTGGCGATGCGCACGGTCGAGGCCATCGGCGATTTGCAAAATGGCTGCAAGCTTTAAGACAACAATGCGCTCAGGACGTTCGAGCGAATAAAAATCTTCGTGTTCCTTCTGACTGCGCGAATCGCCGTTCCCCTTCGGCATTGAGCCGCGATGATAGCGCACGACAGTCGCCATCATCGCAATCTCCGAGCCGGTGAAGCCCGGCATCTCGGCGTTCTTGATTAAATAGAGTCCATGTCGGTGATGATTGTTGTGGGCGATGTGATACCCAAGATCATGGAGCAAAGCCGCATAGAGCAGAAGCTTTTTATCGTCATCTCCCAACTGGTGATGCTCGCGCGTATCGTCGAAGATGCGCGCCGAAAGATGCGCGACGTGATGCGAATGCGGCGCGTCATAACCATAACGCCGCGCCACAGACAAGACCGACCGCGTGCGCACGTCGAGCGATGATTCATCGACCACGGCCAGGCTTTCGAGCTGTGTGACCGCCGTTACGGAAGCCGTCTGGGCGCGCTTCTGGCCGCGCTTCTGGGCGGCGCGATTGCGCAGGAAGTTCAGGATCACACCTTCTCTGAGCGCCCAATCACAACTGGCAATCTCGGTCGCGCCAAGTTCACCGAGAATCGTTTCAAGCAGCAAGCCGCCGGCGATGATGATGTCGGCGCGGCCTTTCTCGATGCCGAGAACGCGACGGCGCTGGTGATTCGTCATGCGGGCGAGTTGGCGATTTAATTTACGAATCTGGTCGAGCGTGACGGTTTCCGTGAAGCCTTCGAACTCCGTCGCCGCTTCCTTGTATCTCGCCGTTTCCGCCTGAACGATGGCGCTGACCATGTTCTCAACAGTGCCTGCGGTGCCGATGACGAAATCAAAGCCGGTCTTTTTAATTTCCCAGACGACGCGCGCCAGGTCGGCGCGCAGGTTGGCGATTAACCGCTCGCGCTCCTCAAACGATGGCGGGTCGGTGGTAATGAATTTTTCAGTGAGCCGCACCGCGCCGATGCGCATCGAATGCAGCAACTCCGGCTCGCCGCCGCGCGTCAGGATGAACTCGGTCGAGCCACCGCCGACATCAATCATCAGCGCGCGGCGATTGTTGAAGTCGGTCACTTCAGAAACCGCCAGGGCAATCAAGCGCGCCTCTTCGACGCCCGGCAACAACTGCACGTCGAGGCCGACTTCGGCGCGCACACGGTTGATGAACTCATCGGCATTGTGCGATTCGCGCACGGCGGCGGTCGCCGTCGTGATGATCAAGTCCACCTTGTTGGCTTCGGCCATCTTCTTAAATCGCGTCAAGGTCGTGACGGCGCGATCAATGGCTTCAGGAGCCAGCCGGTGCTCGCGCAAGGTGACGGAGCCGAGCCGTATCATCTCCTTCTCGCGGTCGATGATTTCCAGATGCTGGCCGCGCACGGCGCGCACGATCACCAGATGAATGGAGTTAGAGCCGATGTCTATTGATGCCAGTTTCATTCAGGTTTGATATTTATCGGGGCGGCCTTCACTCTATGAGAGGTGACCGTCATTTTCTCACAAATCTACAAGAGGTCCAACTCTTCCAGAATCTGTCGTCCCTCTTCTGCCTGATCTTCCCTGACCATCAGCCGAGTCGACAAGGGAAGCGGAATTAATCGATTGGCGTATTCTCCTTGGAAATAATAGTCCAGGTCGGCTTCATCGAATGCTGCCTTGATGAGGGCAATGTGTACCTCGTTGCGAGCCGTCATTAATTCCACGAACTCGTGGAACTCAGGCTCAGGTTCATCGGGCAGTTCATGCACCAATGCCACTCGGCAATCGTTGCATTCCGTAAAACCTGCTCGATACTCAGAGAAACAGATTGGACAGAACATACTCTTTTCCTCCTGAGGTCAGTGGCCTGACGCCGTTTGATCTGTGCCGCCTGAAGGCGGAACTCCATGCCTCTCACTCGTTCTCATCGAGGTGAAAAAGATCATGAACGAGGCGCACGGCGCGGTCGGCGTCGCGGCTGCTGATGGCG
>JBBWZK010000034.1:0-9308 GCA_039648975.1 Blastocatellia bacterium | reverse complement strand
CTCGCGCACGAGCGCTTCGACGATGCGCTGCGTGTCGAACAGCGCAATATCTTCGTCCGAGCGGCGCACGAGCACTTCAGGCTCGCCGCTCTCGTCCGCTGGAAGATTGGCGCGATTATTTGGCGGGATTCTCTCAGGCTCCATCGCGCTGTAAAGATAAAGGTTTTATAAGCCATTCGCAAGCAGGGCGAATTTATAGTGGTCAGTGGTCAGAGCTTGCTTCTGTCGGTTATGATGAAACACGATTCGCGAACGAATCCGAATTCTTCAATTGATCAGCAAAGACTATTGACCGAGAGCCATAGACCAATGCTCAATGACCAACAACCACTGACTACTGACCACTGGCCACTGACCACTGCCAAAATCGGCATATTGATTTCGGGGCGCGGCTCGAACATGACGGCGCTGCTGGATGCCGTCGGCGACGGGCGGCTCGACGCCGAGGTGGCCGTCGTCATCAGCAACATCGAAACCGCTGCGGGACTTCAGAAGGCGCACGAGCGCGGCGTCGAAACGTTGTTCATCAATCATAAAGGCCGCTCGCGCGAAGCGCATGATGCCGAGATGATTCGTGAGTTGAAGCGGCGCGATGTGCGCCTGGTTTGTCTTGCAGGGTATATGCGGCTGGTGAGCGCGACGTTTGTGCGCGCCTTTGAGAATCGCATTTTGAATATTCATCCGTCGCTGCTGCCGGCGTTTCCCGGACTCGATGCGCAACGGCAGGCGCTCTTACATGGAGTGAAGATCACCGGCTGCACGGTTCATCTGGTTGACGAAGAACTCGATCACGGGCCGATCATTTTGCAGCGCGCCGTCGAGGTGCGCGACGACGATACGGTTGAGACTTTATCGGCGCGCATTCTCGCAGAGGAGCATCGCGCTTATCCCGAAGCGGTGGCGCGGGTGCTCGGCAAAGGCTTCCGCGTCAACGGCCAGCGGACGTTCTTTGGCCAGTGAGTTGAGGGAGAGATCGGCTATCAGTCTGGTTGTGAAGATGAGGACAGCGACCCGAGTGTCGGACTGCCTCGAAAGGACGATTCTACCAGCGTTATAAGATCGGGTCGCTGTCTGAGAGTTAGATTGTTTTTGCCCCCCCGTGGCGTTGCCTGAAAAAAAGGTAAAAGTAAAAAGTGCGGAGCCGGAATAATAGACAAGCAGATGCTATCTTTTCACTCCCCTGCATTACTTTTGCCTTTTACCTTTTTACTTTTTACTTTCCCCCTGGCGTATAGTTTGAATTTGATCCAGGTGCTTGCATTCATGGAATTCGACGGCAGCCAGCCACTGATAGAGGTTGAGCGACCCAAATACCGGATGCGGATAGGTAACGTGAGAGTAATCCGTCGCTTCAATTCGCGGGCGCAAGCCGAGCAGCGCGGTGCGCGAGCCGCGCAGTTTGGCGAGCGATTCGGAAAGCGGCACGTTGCCGGTCGGTTCCAGGAACGCCGGGGCGGTGAATTTTTCCGTCGCCCGCTCGGTCATCATCTGAATCGAAATCGATGAACCGGACGAGCCGGCATTCGCGGCAACCGCCGCCTCTTGCCCCAACAAATTGCTGAGGAGCGCCAGCATACGCGCTTCGGAGGCGCTCAGGTGCTCGATGATCTCAGCCACAGACCAGATGTCCGGCGCGCGCCGCACCTTCGCCTGCTCGTCGCTCAAGTCTTCGACCTGTTCATAAATGTGCCGGCGCGTCGTCGCCAAGGCGCTAAAGATTTCATCAAGGTTGTTGTAAATCATCGCGGTCTCCCTCCAAAAGTTTTTTCAATTCTTCTCGCGGCCCCGCTGATGCGGGACTTTAGATGGCGCGGTTGGTCGCGCCGCCCAATGGAGAGCATATTATCGCGTGTCAATTATTCTGCAAACCAACGGCAGACGCGTTGGACGGGCTGATCTTTAATTTAGCGAGCCACGTAGCGGGCGGCGACACGCGCAGCCGCTGACACAAGCTCAGATTATAGCGCGCTTCGGCAAATGTGCCTTTCGACAATTGCAGGGCGCGAGCGAATTCGCGCGCCGCTTCGTCAAAGCGATGCCAGCGGGCGAGAATAATGCCGAGATTGTTGCGGCTCGCCGGCAGGCGGTCGCGCGATGCGGCAATCGCTTGTTCGTAGCTTTCGGCAGCCAGGTTCAGTTGCCCTGCGCGATGCAAGGCCAGGCCATAGCGAAACCAGGCGTCGGCGTGTTCGCCGTCCGACGCTTCAATGGCCTGCTTGAAAGCGACTCGCGCTTCCTGCCACTGTTGCAGGTCTTCGAGCGTGACGCCGAGCGCATAAGCGGCGTTCGCATAGCCGCCCTGCTTTGCCTTGAGCGCCGCACGAAACCAATCAGCCGCTTCGCGTTTGCGTCCCCTGGCATAATCACACGCGCCGAGATTGTAACTCGCTTCACCGTAGCGCTTGTCCGTCGGGTTCAACGCCTGCCGGTATTCAAAGATCGCCAATTCATACTGGCCGAGCCGAAAGGCGCGTGCGCCGCGCACAAACGCATCTTCCTCTTGTGGTAAAGCGGTTGCGGGCGCAACCAGGACGAGCAGGGCAAGCATCACTGTATAGATTCTGTGTCGCATACCGCCTCCTCGCTGATGCAATTTATGTTGCAATGCTGAGGCGAATCTTACGCGATACAGGGGGCCCAGTATTTCTGATTGTTGCGGGCGCTTTCAGAAAATTGCGGTGAAGTCGCGATAAAGATCATCCGTGCGCTGTTTCACGATAAGCTTTCGGCGTCAGCTTCGCCAGACGGCGGAAGCTCGTCGTGAAATGGCTCTGGCTGTTGAAACCGACGAGATAGCCGATCTCGGCAAGCGGCAGTTCGGTTTCCGCGAGCAACTGTTTGGCGCGCTCAATGCGGCTATTGAGCAGGTATTGATGCGGCGTCTCTCCGGTCGCTTGCTTGAAGGCGCGCACGAAATGATAAGTGCTCAAATCGACCACGTCGGCGATTTCAGCAAGCGACAGTTCGCGCGCCAGGTTGTCGTGTATATAATCGGTCGCGCGCCGCAGCTTGTGCCCGGCAAGCCCGCCATTGATGGCCTGTAGTCGCTGGCTCGCCGTCGTGTAATGCCTGAGCAGATGCGCCGCCAGCGTATCGACCAACGATTCGCCGTACAGCCGCCCCGCCGGATGCGGCGAGTTGATTTCCGCTGTCAGCATCAAGCCAAGCTCGCGGATGAATGGGTCCCGCACGCCACAGCCTTCGATCAATTCAAGGCGATCCGTCATCAGCGATTCGGCAGCCAGACGGGAAAGAAAAGCCGGCGGCAGGTAGATCGACACATTTTCAAGCTCGTTCTTCCACTGCACGCTATACGGCTGCCCTGCGGGGATCAGGCAGGTGTGGCCGACGGTGCGCACGACAATTCGGCGAAAGCCGCTCGCCGTGATCGCTTCCACGGTGTACGCGCCTTCCAGAGGAATGGCAATCTGATGCTCACCGAGTTGGACCTCAGGCATTTCGCCCTCAGTCACGCGCAGGTGTTGGACGCGCACGCCGTGCCAAGCGGCGACACGCTTAAAAATATATTTCGACTGCTCGGTTGTGGTTGGCGGCGCGATGAAGCGTCGTTCAGCGACCATCGATTCCTCCCGCACGCAGGTTCGTCTCGCTCAGTCACATGCCTAAAGGCTTTTTCGATGTTACGAGTATAGCGAGAGGAAGGTTCGCGCCAAAATCTACGGAGTTGAATAGACAGAGGGCAAGCGCGCCGCGCCCCGCCAACCAGCGGGACGCAGCGCCGCAAGCCAATCACTGAGGTGAGAAGAGATAGGCCGCGTCAGCGTTCCGAGCGAATCGTGAAAGTCATCGGTCGCGTCGTCGTCATGCCGACTTCTGTGCCGCTGCGCAGTTCGGCGTCGTTGCCTTTGGTCAGCATCACGCCGGCAACGCCCGCGCCTGCGCCGATGATCGCGCCGATGCCCGCGCCTTTGCCGCCGCCGGCAATGCCGCCGAGTATCGCGCCGCCGACCGCACCGCCGCCGATGTATTCAACATTACGTTTATCCGACGAGCGCCCGCTGACTTCGTTTTCCGCATCGACTTCGCCGCGCCGGTCGTCTTGAAGTTCGGTCAACACGCCATCAAGCTGATGCCGCGTGCCATCGGGTAAAACCAGCGTGTCGAAGGCGACCGCCAACTGGCCTTCGCGTCCGCGCGTCCGCGCCGGAATCGCCCGCGTCACGCGGCCTTCGACAATCGAGCCGGCGGGCACGACCTCGACGCCGCTGGCGTAAACCGGCGTCACCACCGTCGCCTTGAAGCGATCACCCAGGCGCGCCTGATCTGAGCGCAGCGTTTGATTCATCCGCAAACGAATATACTGGTTCGCTTCCAACTTGTAAGTCGCGGTCACCGGCCCGACGACTTGCGCATTCGGGCTGCCCTGCGCGGCATAGGCATTCGGATTGGTCGACGGAGTGCGTGGCGTATGGGCGACCGCGCGGCGTGCGCGGCGGCGCAGAGTCGGCTTGTTGCAACTGCATGTGCGTTTGCGGGTCGCGGCGAGCGCCGTCGTTTCAAACATCGGTGCGCCCGCGGCGAGCAACATGACGACGATGGCAAACGCGCTGATGATTGTCTTTCGCATGATTCTCTCCCCCTGCGGTGATCTTAGGTGAAGTGTTCCTATGGCAGCGGTGAGATGTGCCGCGCGCCGCGCCGTGTTGCCCGCTTTTTGAGGAAAGCGGTGAAACTTTCGGCTCAGGCTGACGAGATGGGGACAGGAGTTTAGCCACCGCAGGCACAAAGAGACAGAGAGATGCAAAAAACACTGCGGAAAAGCCGGTCACTTCGCTTCGCAGAGCTTTGCCTCGCTGTGTAAATCACCTCTGCATATCATTTCAATCGCCAGACGGCAGATGCCAGATTGCTGAAAAGCAATTTTCCTGTTGAGTCGGAGAGCGATTCTGCTTATACTTGCCGCATCTTTTTCAGGTTGAAACGAATGATGGCGATGCCGAACAATCGCACCACACCTCGCCACTCTGGCCAAGCACAAGGAGCTTTTGTCGTATGTCGGGCCTATGCGACCGATGCAATGAAAAATCCAGCCATCTCGTAAACATCACGCGCCTGCCGGAACTCGCTGCCCTTGCGCATCTCGGTTATCGTCAGGTCTGCGCTGCCTGCTACGACGATCTGCTGGCCGAAGCTAATGAAGTCGAAGACGGCGACGAAGACCGCCGCGCCGAACTGCGCGCCACCGTCAGCATCAAAGCGCACGTCGAAGGCAATACATCGCACCTGACGCCGTTTGCTGAAGAGATGACCATCGCAGAGATCAGCCCTTCAGGTTTGCGCCTGCATACAGCGCGCGAAGTCGAGCCGGGCGCTGTATTGAAAGTTACTGTGCCGTCTTACGACTTCGACGTGACGGCCATCGTCGAAGCCGTCTGGCGCGATGGCGGCGAGCGCAACATCGGCTTGAAGCTCGTCGAGCCTAGCGATAGCTGGTTGCAATTATGGGATGAGCACGCGCCGGAAGAATAGGAAGCAGGAGGCAGTAAAGAGAATTACAAGGGCGACCAGCCATACGACCTTTGCCTTTTGCTTTTCATAAGTCTCATTACAGTTACTCAACTGCCTCCTGCTTCCTGCTTCCTGCCTCCTGCTTCCTAGCCTCTAGCCTCTAGCCTCTGCTAACCTTCCTGCGATGACCGATACGCATTCGATTGTTCACTTGCGCTGCATTGAAGCTGATTGCCGGGCGACTTATACGGCGACCGAGCGGCTCTACACCTGCAAGCGCTGCGGCGGCCTGCTTGACGTGGTCTATGACTTCCATTTGCCAGCAAGCATAGACGAGATGAAAGCGCGCTTCCGCGAGCGCCGCCTGATGGATACAGCCATCGAGCGCAGCGGCGTCTGGCGCTTCCGCGAATTGTTGCCGTTCGCGAGCGACCCGTCGCAGATCATCACGCTCAATGAGGGCAACACGCCGCTTTACGATGCGCCGCACTCGGCTGATTATGCAGGACTCGAGCGTCTACGTTTCAAGCATCAGGGAATGAATCCGACGGGGTCGTTCAAAGATAATGGCATGACGACCGGCGTGACGCAGGCCGTCAGGCTCGGCGCGATGGCGGTGGCTTGCGCGTCGACCGGCAACACGTCGGCTTCGATGGCGGCTTACGCGGCGCGCGCAGGGTTGCGGGCGCTGGTCTTCATTCCTGCCGATCAGGTCGCTTATGGCAAGCTCTCACAGGCGCTCGAATACGGCGCGACCGTCGTTGAGATCGAAGGTAATTTTGATGATGCGATGCGCCTCGTCCGCGAGATTGCTGAAGAGACGGAGATCTATTTGCTCAATTCGATCAACCCGTTTCGACTGGAAGGCCAGAAGACGATTGCCATCGAATTGATCGAGCAATGCGGGTGGCAGCCGCCGGATTGGATCGTTCTGCCCGGCGGCAATCTCGGCAACTCGTCGGCCTTTGGCAAAGCAATTGACGAACTCGCCGAACTCGGCTTCATCAAACGTCTGCCGCGCCTCGCCGTGATTCAGGCCGCGGGCGCTTCGCCTTTTTATGAATTGTTCGCGTCAACCGATCATCTGACGTTTCAAGCGCAGGCGCGACCCGCGACACTGGCGACGGCGATTCGCATAGGCAATCCTGTCTCCTGGAAGAAAGCCCTGCGCGCCATCGAGCACACCCGTGGCGTCGTCGAGCGCGTCAGCGAACAGGAACTGGCCGACGCCAAAGCGATGATCGGGCGCGATGGTATAGGGTGCGAGCCGGCCTCTGCGGCGACGCTGGCGGGAATTAAAAAGCTGATCGCGGCAGGCGTGATCAAGGCTACAGACGACGTGGCGGCAGTGCTGACCGGCAATCTCTTGAAAGACCCGACCTACACGGTGGCCTATCACACAGGCAAACTGGCGATTGACAGCCAAGGCGAAGCGCAAGCGATTAACGGCAACTTCGCCAATCGCCCGGTACGCGTTGCGGCAGACAAGCAGCAGATCAAGCGATTGCTCGATGCCTGAAGATTCTTCCCCTTTGCTCAATTGCCAAACGCATCGATCATCGCCTTTACATCATCACCGAGCGGATATAACACAGGGCAGGTGCAGCCGGCGGCGATGTATTCCTGGCTGGCAATACCTTCATATCACTCTCCTGCGCGACGCAAGACTTCGCTGTAGAGGTCAGGGTGAATGTACGCACCTGCCATCATTAGATCATCCATAGCTCTTTTCACCGAAGAGAGAAGCTGGTTATTTTTTGCGGCTAGTAAGACTCCTACCGTTCCCGTTACGACGAGGCTGAGAGCAAAGGCGACTTGGCGCGCTGGCGCATCATCGAGGATGATGCTGGTTGCGCCAAGTTCCAAAGCCAGCAGAATCGCCTCGGCTTCTCCCTGTTGCAATTTCGTTTGGTTGCGAAACCCAATGGCCGTCTGCGGGTCGGTAAGCGTGTGGCAGCTGATCCACGCGGCAGAAGCGATGCGCTGTGCGCCTGCTCGCCCAGACCCTTTGATGACCACTTCATCATACACTGCGTCAGTGATGTAAATCGTTTTGTAGAGCGCGGGCAGCAAATCCAGCAGGTCAATCGCCGAAAGACTGATGAGCGGAGATGAATTAGATACCGTAATCATTCCTTTTCATGCGCAAACTGTCCGCATAATCGTTCGACGTTGCGCATCTCTTCGGCAATTTCTGCTTCAGTAGAAGGAAAGATGGACACTTGATGTTTGCCAAGCCACGGAATGAATTCCCACAACGACATGCCGAGCAATTCAGCGCCCGTGCCGGTCGAGATTTGCCGCTCTTTGTAAAGCTCCAGCACGGCCTGCTCAAGCGCGTACTTGCGCGCTTTCTCAATTAACTTTTCTTCCAATTCGGTCCCGCGTATTCTCTCAGGAAGATCTATGTCTATCGTCACTTTCGACATCACTATACCCCGTTAGATGATACGTCTATCCTATCACAGATTACTCGGGGAACGCGGAAGGCGCTGCTATATGCCCGCTTTTGTCCCTCTTCATCCGCTGAAAGCATCGATCATCGCCTTTACATCATCGCCGAGCGGATATAACACAGGGCAGGTGCAGCCGGCGGCGATGTACTCGGCAACTTTGGCGCGGCATTCAGCGGGCGTGCCCGAAGCGGTGATCAGTTGCACAACATCATCGGGCACCAGCTTCATCGCTTCGCGTATCTGATGTTCTTCGGCGGGCCACGTCAGGACGCGGCTGATCTCGTCGAGCAGGTCAGAACTGACGCCGCTGGCCTTCATGATGTGCGGCTGCTGGCCGAGATACTGCGTCACCAGCTTGCGCGCGTTATCGAGCGCGCGGCCACGATCTTCATCGAGCGAGCAAACGATCAACTGCGGGCGGTCAATCGTCTCAATCGCGCGGCCCGCACGCGCCGCGCCCAGTTGCAGGTGTTCCATCGCTTCGCGGTTGTAGGCGGGCGAGACCAGATAATTGAGCAGCACGCCATCGGCGATTTCCCCCGACAACTCCATCATCTTCATGCCGGTCGCGCCGATGTAGATCGGCGCATCTTTCGGCGAGCGGTCGCCGTGCACGATGTCTATCTCGATCTCTTCGACGTTGACGAATTCGCCTTTGAAGGTGACCTTCTCCATTTGTAATAAACGTCGCACAACCTCGACCGTCTCACGCATGGCGGTGAGCGGCTTGCGGCGGGCGACGCCGACTTTGGAAGCCAGCGGCTCCCACCAGACGCCGAGGCCGCAGAGAATTCTGCCGGGCGCGAGGTCGTCGAGCGTCGAGAAGGTCTGCGCGATGAGCGCAGCGTTGCGCGTCCAGTTATTGATGACGCCGGAGCCGACCTTGATTCGTTCGGTCGTCGCCGCAAACGCCGCCATCGGCACAATGGCGTCGCGCACCAGCCGCGATTCGGCCTGCCATACGGCTTCAAAGCCGCGCCCTTCGGCATAGCGCACATATTCGATGGCGTCGCGCAAAGGGTGTTTGTCTTGCAGGTACAGCGCCACACGCGGTTGGGAATTTGTCATACTTTTCTTTTCCTTTCTACTTTGCGGTTTGACCGGGGCATTATACAATCGTTTCGCCCGCGAACAAGAATTCGCCCGCGAACAAGAAGGCTTCCAGGTCCGCAAGTCGAAAGATAAGAGAACAGCAAGCCCGCGCCGTCAGGCAGAGGGCAGCCAATCATCACCTGTAGCCCCGCGCGAGTCAGCGCCCCTTTGGAGGTACATATCATGTTGAAGCGGAACGCCTCAGTAAATTTCCGTAGACGTGTCTTAACATGCTTAGGTTGTTTTCTGATCACCGCCATCATCCTGTTAGTCGTCCCGGTCACGCTGCCG
>JBBWZK010000452.1:0-6004 GCA_039648975.1 Blastocatellia bacterium | reverse complement strand
GGCTATGGGGCCGCTCAAGAGCAAGATTATTCTTCCGCATCACGCACCACGTATCACGCACCACGCTGAAGGTGGTAAGATAGTAGCAGCAGCACGAAGCGCGAATTTCATAATTCAATTGCAGAAGGTTGATCATGGCAGCAGTACCTCTTAAACAGATTCTCAAGGCGCGAACGATAGAAGGCGAGATATACGAAAAGCTCGAAGGCGACCGCCTGCGCTGTTATGCGTGCGGGCATCGTTGTTTGATTTTGCCGGGACTCGACGGCATCTGCCGCGTGCGTTATAACGACGGCGGGCGCTTGATGGTGCCCACCGGCTACGTCGCGGCGCTGGCCTGCGACCCGACCGAGAAGAAGCCCTTCTTTCACGCCTATCCCGGCTCGCTGGCGCTGACCTTCGGCATGCTCGGATGCGATTACCATTGCAGTTACTGCTTCACGGGCGAAACCATGGTGGTAACGAATCGCGGGCCGTTGAGTTTTCTCGATGTATTCAATTCGGCAAAGCAGGTCGAGCATTTCGAGGATGCAGATATTGCTTATCCTGACGAACTGGAAGCGGTCACCGCATCGGGACGGTTCAGAAAAGTCAATGCCGCGTTTAAGCATGACTACAAAGGTCAGCTTGCCGTCATCAAAGCTTACTATCTGCCCGAACTGCAATGCACGCCTGATCATCGGGTTTATGCAACCGACGATCTGGCGAAAGCGCCTGAACCGATAGAAGCGCGGCGGCTGACGAATAAGCACTATCTTGTCATGCCGCGCCGCTTCGATTTCTCATCATTGGAAAGCATCAACGTCGCAGATCATTTGCGCCATCATCGCATCACCTATCGCATACCTTGGCTCTTTTCGGTAGCGGATCGAGAAGCCGTCGCCGTGGCCACGCAACAAGGCAAGAGTTCACGCGAGATTGGTGCGGCGATAGGCAAAGACCCTTCTTATATTCGGCACATCCGTAGCAAGATGAATCGGGGTCTGGCGCTTGAAGAACGCTCTGGCGAAATGCTCATCGAAGAAAATCGGATTCGCTTTCCTAACGAGCATCGTCCGGGCATTCCGAGCGATATTCCATTGAATGCTGATTTCGCACGGCTGCTCGGCTTGTATTGTGCCGAAGGCTGCGTCACCACCAGCAAGAAACGGCCTAACAGCAATGCGCTCAATTTCAGCTTTTCGCACACAGAAACGCATCTAGTTGATCAAGTGCGCGCGCTGTTGCATAAATGTCTAGGCATCGTTTCACAGACGATAGGCTGCCCCACAACGCTCGCCGTCGCCGCAAGCAAGACGTCGGCAGCCTTGCTATTCAAAGCATTGGCCGGCGGCAGGTCGAACGAAAAGCGCGTCCCTGAAATCATTTTCAACGCGCCGAGAGAGATTATTCAATCCTTCCTCAACGCCTACATTGAAGGCGACGGCCATCGCTATAAGAATGGCAAAGTGTCTGCCACCACCGTCTCAAAGCAACTGGCATACGGCATTGCATGGCTGGCATTAAAACTTGGCTACCTGCCTTCGCTTTATGATACGCCGATGGAGGAAACAGGGTACGTTGAAAACCGGCGCATCAAGCGCGCGCCACATCAATACACCGTAGTCTGGTACGAGGATCGATCAATGGCTCGCAAGGTGGTTGAGAAGGAAAACTATTTCCTGATTCCGATCCGCAACGTCTCATTCACCGAATTTGAAGGCAGTGTTTATAACATGGAGGTTGAAGAGGAACACAACTACCTTGCGGGCTTCTTCCTGGCTAAAAATTGCCAGAACTGGGTCACGTCACAAGCCTTGCGCGATCCGCAAGCGATTGCACCGCCGCGACAGGTGACGGCAGAGCAAATGGTCGAGATGGCCAGGCGCTATGATGCGCGGCTTGTCGTATCAAGCTACAACGAGCCGCTGATTACCAGCGAGTGGGCCGTCGAGGTTTTCAAACAAGCCAAACCCGCAGGCTTCGTTTGCGGCTACGTCTCGAACGGCAATGCCACGCCTGAAGTGCTCGACTACATTCGCCCGTGGACGGAGCTTTACAAGATCGATCTCAAGGGCTTCAACGACCGCAACTATCGCAAGCTCGGCGGCCTGCTCGAAAACGTCCTCAACACCATCAAGCTGGTTTATGAGCGCGGCTTCTGGATGGAGATCGTCACGCTCATCATTCCCGGCTTCAACGATTCGACTGATGAATTGCGAGCCGCCGCTGAATTCATCAGCAGCGTATCGCCCGACATCCCCTGGCACGTCACGGCCTTTCATCAGGATTACAAGATGACCGGGCCGGATAACACCTCAGTCGAGACGTTGATTCGCGCGGCAGAGATCGGTTACGCGGCGGACTTGAAGTTTGTCTACGCGGGCAATCTGCCGGGCCGTGTCGGCAGGCATGAAAATACCTATTGTCCATCGTGCAAGGCGATGTTGATTGAACGCTACGGCTTTCGCGTGTTGAAGAATCGCCTCAGCGGCGGCGCGTGTCCTGATTGTCAGGCGAAGATTCCCGGTCGCTGGGATTGATCTTCTGATAAGACAAGCCACAAAAGCACGAAGGCACAAAGTCAAACAAATTGAGCTTTGTGCCTTCGTGCCTTTGTGGCTATTTCTTATGTCAATCCGCCGTCGTGTCGGTGGGCTGTGGGCGCGGGTTGTAAAGCACCTGGACAATCGTATGGCGTGTCGTGTCGGCGAGCGCATCTTCGCTGCGTGACACAGGCGCGGGGCCGCCTTCTTCGGCAATCAAGCGTTCGATGAACTCGTCCTGCAAACGACGATAAGAATGTACGCCGCCGTCTGAGTTCAACACCGCGAATAGCAACGGCCCGCCCGACCTGGTGTAAGCGATACCAACCAGCGTGCTCACGCCGTTGTCGAGCGACACCAGCGTGCCGGTTTTGGCAACAACCGCGCCGCGCGCTGCATCGCTTACGAAGCGCGCCCGCAACGTCCCTGAATCGATGCCGGCGACAGGCATCACGTCATCCGGCTTGAGCGAGTAATTCGCCAGCAAGCCGACCAGCATACGCAGCACCTTCAGCGCGGCGCGCGGCGTGATGCGGTTGAACTCCAAGCCTGACGTGCGCCCGACGTAAATCTCGCTGTCGCGCAGCCCCGTCTGTTTCGTCAGAAACAACTGTACGGCCTGTGGCCCGCCAAGCGATTCGCCGACGACTTCAGCAATGGCGTTGCTGCTGTGAGCGTTTTGATAAAAGAGGATGTGCAGCAACTGCTCCGAATAGTGCGAGACGAGTATGGCCCCCGCCTTCTCACCAAAGACCGTCGCCCCGTCTATGCGAATACCTGTCGCTTGCAATGCCGTGCGCAGCTTGGCGGCTGAGGTTTCGCGCGACAGGTTCGAGTGATAGCCCGTCGCAAAATAGTAAAACGGCCCGGTGATGCGCAGCGCGCCGGTGATGCGCCCGATGCCCAGACGGCTGAGTTCAGCGGCAACCTCCTGCGCATCCTGCGCCGCAAACATGGGGTCTGCCGCGCCTTCGACGACGAGGTCGCCGTTGAGCTTGCGGGCGCTCGCATCAATCGCGCCGTCGGCGAGAAAATTGGTGCGATAACGGTAATCCGGGCCAAACTTCGCCAGTGCCGCAAGCGTCGTCGCCAGCTTCATCACCGACGCTGGATTGAAAGCGATGTCGGCATTATGTTCAGCAAGCTGTGTGCGGCCATCGAGCGATTGAATCAAGATGCCCTGATCGTCGAGGTTCTGGCCGCGCGATTTGAGCAGTTCTTTATAATCAGCGACCGCGCGCAAGGGCTCGACTTCTGAGGCGAGCGTTGCCGGCGGCGCGAGGTCATTATTACCGAAGACGCTCGCTTCACGGATCGGCGTCGCCAGCAGCACGATGATGAGTGGTAGGAAAACGATTCGCTTCAAAGCTCCGGCATCCCCTCTGAAGTTCGGATTGTGGGCTTGTCGCGTCCTCTGATGCAGTTTTGATTATACAAATCGCCCGGCCAATAATCCACACAGCAAGTAAAAAGTAAAAAGATAAAAGTAAAAAGTGTGGAGCCGGATCAATAGATAGTCATTGCCTATCTATTCACTCCCCTGCCGCACTTCTGCCTTTTGCCTTTTGCCTTTTTACTTTCCACTCGGCACATCAAAGATCGAATCCTTAATCGTCACGTTGTGGCGAATCTCCTTGATGCGGATGATGGCGCTGGTCTGGCCGTCCTCCTGTTGAAAGGTGAAGGGCAACTTGATGCCGTCTACCGTGCGGTAGTCGCTAAAGAGAGTCTTCGTCATTCCCTTCCCCGATTCGCGCGCCTCGTCATTGCGTAAGAGCAACCCCGTCTGCGTGTCGAAGTACATCTTCTCTTCGCCGCCATCCGCCGCTCTGGCATCGATGATGAAGGCATCCTTGCCATCCACTTTCTCTTTGCCGCTCAGAGTCAGATTCGAATAATCGTTGCGCAGATTCAACTCGCGATAAAAACCTGAACCACGCTTCATCGCGGCAAGCTCGCTGCCCGTCAGACGCTTGACATTGCCTTCGTTGTCGACCTCCCAGCCGGTACTGCCGTTGTAGCCTCGGCGAGTCGTGGCCAATCCCAGAATGCGGATGATGAAGAGATTCTTGTTGGGTGCTTTCTGGTAAACCTCCGCCGTGCCGCTGACCCCTGCGGAAGGGACTTCAAACGAGCCGGTGGCGACGCGACTCGACACCGCTTTCAAAGCCTCCTCGCCGCCCAATGCCTGAACGTAGCGCGCCAGAATCTTGTCAACGATGTTTTCAGTAGCAGGCGCTTCGGTTGACGAAGTGTTGCTGTTGGCATTCGTCGAAGGAGTCGTATTGGCGGCGTTCGGGTTGGCGTTCGGCGGATAGGTCTCGGTTTTAGGTGGATGATTTTCGGTGCTGTTTTTCGTGACCGACGTGCTGCTGCTAGAGTCGTCTGCCATATAACCGATGATCGCCAGACCGACGACGCCGAGAATCACAAAGGCAACCAGGCCGAGGACGATCCATAGCCCGGTTCGCGATTTGCGCGCCTGCGGCGCATAAGACGGTGGCGGGCCGCCCCATTGCGGCTGCGCATTCGGCCAGCTTTGCTGTCCCGGCGGTTGCGCATTGGGCCAGCCTGGTTGCGGCGCGGGTTGCGCGTTCGGCCAGCTGGGTTGCGGCGGCGCGGGTGGCCAGCTTGAGGGTTGTTGCGGCGGCGGCCAGTTCGCTTGCGGTTGTGGCGGCGGCCAGCTTTGCTGTCCCGGCGATTGCGCGTTCGGCCAACTGGGTGATGGCGGCGGCGGGTACGAACTGCCGGGTTGTGTCGGCCTGGGGGCGACGGGTTGACTGGGTTGAGGATTGATTGGCGCGGTTGGCCCCTGCGATGACGGCGGTTGTGCGACAATCGTCGGCGTTATATTCGCCGGTGCGCTGGCGCGGTTGCCATCACTCAGGAGCTTGCGCATTACGTCTGCCGATGCCGGGCGCTGTTCGCGCATCAATGCCAATGCCTGCATCAAGACCTGCGCGACGCCAGGCTTCACCTGCGGATTGATTTCATTGGCCGGGCGCAGCGGATCAGGCTGCTGATTGGCGACGGCAATGGCGCGGGTCAGGGCGCTCGGCGGCGTCACGTTGGTCAGCAGGTGATGCAGCGTCGCGGAGAGCGCATAGAGATCGCTGCGCGCTTCCGTGCCCTCGGCCTTGATCTGTTCGAGCGGCGCATAATCCGGTGTGTAGCCGTAAATACTTTGCCCGGCAGCGAACTGTAGCGTCTGTTCGGGCAGGCCTTTCGCGAGGCCGAAATCAAGCAGGATGATCTGCCCCTGATCGGTCATCTTGAGGTTTTGCGGTTTGATGTCGCGATGAATGATGGGCGGATGCTGGCTGTGCAGATAGGCCAGCGCGCCGAGCAACTGGTCGCCCCACTCGACGACCTGATCGGCATCAAACGGCCCGCCACGCTTTTCGAGCATGGTCATCAGATCATTGCCGGCGATATACTCCATCACCAGAAACTGGCCGTTGCTTTCGGTAAAATGATCG
>JBBWZK010000445.1:0-10306 GCA_039648975.1 Blastocatellia bacterium | reverse complement strand
TGCCAGATGGCCTTTTCGGTTTACCTCAAAGTATCCTGCCCCCCAGTTCTCCACACCATAGGTCTGCACGACCTCGTCCAGTGTGACATTTTTCATCTATGACCTTCCCTGCCGATCTGTTGCATGTTGTGAAAACAGGCAAACCTACAAGTGTTTGAACTTAGCAGCAATGGCATAGGGGTGTCAAAAACTTTTTTTTCTGAGTAAAAATCAATCGCGCGTTAAGCTGCCGGATTGTTCGTTCGCCTGACTATCTCAGAAAAGCGCGGCTCACCGCGCAAGGTGTCCAGTTGCGGATCGACGACCAGCCAGTTGATCCATGCGTCGCCGATGCGCAAGGCTTCTGCCAACTGCGCCAGCGCCGCTTCGGTCTCGCCGAGGTAGCCATAGATCACCGCGAGAAAATACGGCGAGACGTAATGGGTTTGTGACATCTCCTGCAACTGAGCGATGCGCGCGCGCGCTTCATCGTCGCGGCCCGCTGCGGCGTAAGCCATGCCCAGTCCCGCAACGTAAAGCTGCCCGTTGCCGGCCAGTTGAATCGCTCGCTCGGACTGCGCGATGGCCTCCTCGTACATCCCCGCGCAGCGCAGCACCCAGCTATAGACGGTTCGCTGATAAGCAAAGTTCGGCTCGGATTGGATCAGTTGCCGGTGGACGGCAAGCGCCTCGTCAAAACGGCGGGCGTGATAGTGACACCAGGCCAGAGCCAGTGTGGTCAGCGGGGTGACCGGGTCTAGCTCGATAGCGCGAGTGACTTCGGCGAGCGATTCGTCAAAGCGCCCCGCTTGCAGCAGCATGAAGTTGTACCAGTTGTGCGCCACCGCGCTATGGGGATTCAACTCAAGGGCGCGCAGGTAATGCGCTTCCGCACCGCGAAAGTCAAAATCGCGGCAGACCATCGCGAAACCGAGCGCCGCGTGCGCTTCGGCAAGCGTCGCGTCCAGTTCAATCGCGCGCTCGGCAGCTTCGTAGGCCGCCGCCGCGCATTCGGCAAACGGCAGCACGCCGAAGATGCCCAGAAAAATGTAATAGTCGGCGATGCCTGCATAAGCCAGCGCATAGTCCGGGTCAAGCGCGATGGCGCGATGATATTCGCGCATCGCTTTGGCAAAGCCTTCTTCGGTGAGACTGTGCCAGTGATAACGCCCGCGCAGGTAGGCTTCAAAGGCCTGCGCATCCTCGGTGCCGCGCTTGGCAAGCTGCTCCTGTTCTTCGCCGGTCAATTGCGGAATCAATGCGCCGGCGACCTGCTCGGAGATCGAATCTTCGAGCCGCAGCACGTCGATCAGTTTTTCATCGAACCGCCCGGCCCAGCGTATCGCGCCTTCGCTGACCTGCAATAACTGCACGGTGACGCGCAGCGTGTCGCCGGCGCGCCGGATGTTGCCATCTATAATGTAATTCACATTGAGGTCATGTCCGGCGGCGAGCGGGTCGCCGGTGTCGCCGCCGCTGTAGGCCAGCACGCTGCTCGTCGGTCGGACGACGAAGCGGCGAACGTTGCCGAGGCGCGTCACCAGCGCGTCGGCCAAGCCTATGCCGAGATACTCGTCGCCCGTGTCATCTGAGTGGCGCGGCCCGATCAATTTGAAAGGCAGGACGGCGAGCGACATTTCGTCGGCCCTGGTTCTTGCGGCCATGCGCGCGGGTTTAACGGCAGACCGCACATAAGGCGGTGCGGCCACCGGATGGCCTTCGAGGTAGCGTGTGATGTCGTCGCGCAACTCGGCAGCCGTCTGGTAACGCTCGTCCGGCGCTTTTCTGAGCGCCTTCATGATGATGCGCTCAAGATCGCCCGCCAGCTCGCGGCGCAGCGTCTCAATGTTTGAGTTGCGCGCCCGGTAAAGCGCTTCAAGGGCCGGGCTCTCGTCCGCATAGCTCGACACCAGATTGGTTTCGCGCGTCAGGCTCGTGCTTATCGACAGCGGCTCTTCTTCGCAGATGACGCGCGCCACTTCATGCAGGGCGCGATGTTTCAGTTGATAAGGGCGGTGGCCCGACAGCAGTTCATAAAGCAGCACGCCGAGACTGTAAATATCGCTTGCCGGCGTCACCGGCTCGCCTTTCACCTGTTCGGGGCTGGCGTATTCAGGCGTCATCAAGCGCACCGCCGTCAGAGTGATGTCGACGGTTTCAGCGGCAAGCTCAGGGTCTAAGAGCTTGGCGATGCCAAAGTCTAAAAGTTTCGGCACACCGTCGCCGGTGACGAGAATGTTTGACGGTTTGATGTCGCGGTGAATGACCTGTTTGTGATGTGCATAACGAATGGCATCGCAGACCGATAGAAAAAGCCTGAGCCGTTCGGCAACCGTCAAACGTTGCTCGTCGCAGTAAGCGTATAGTGGCTGCCCTTCGATATGTTCCATCACGAAGTAGGGCAAGCCTTCGTCTGTCGTGCCGCCGTCTAAGAGGCGGGCGATGTTCAGGTGATCGAGCGCCGCCAGTATTTGCCGCTCGTTGCGAAAACGGCGCAGGATGAAATCCGTATCCATGCCGCGCTTGACCAGCTTGATGGCGACGCGGCGGCGAAAGACGTTGTCGGCGCGCACGGCTTCGTAGACCGCGCCCATGCCGCCGCGCCCGATCTCGCGTTCGATGCGATAAGCGCCGAGGCGGCGGCCAATCATCGGGTCGCTGTCATCGTCAATGAGAGCCGCAAGCGCGTGCAGGCCGCCGGGCACACTCAGGGTTTGGGTCAACAGGTCGCCGGCTTCTTCGTATTGCGTCAGCAGCGACGCGACCTGACCTTTCAAATCCTCATCGTCAGCGCAGGCATTGGTGATGTAGCGCTCGCGCTCTTCGGGCGCGAGGTCAAGCGCCGTCTGAAAAACCTGTTCGACTTGTTGCCAACGTTCGGGTGTCATAAGAGAGTGACAAGTGACGAGTGACAAGTGACAAGAGGGAAGTGAAGCGTGATGCGTGATGCGAGGGCGGCGCTTTTCCGCTTCCGAGACTCAGCTTTCAGCACTCAGTACTCATCATTTCTTGTCACTTGCCACTCGTCACTTGTCACGACTTCGTCATTTGGCCGTAAAGCCATGCCTTCGCCATGCGCCAGTGTCGTTTGATGGTGATGGGGGTTACGCCCATCACCTCCGCCGTCTCTTCGACCGTCAGGCCGCCGAAATAGCGCAGCTCGACGATGCGCGCTTTTTGCTCGTCGATTGCGGCCAGCGCCTCAAGCGCGCGGTCGAGCGCGACGATCTCTTCGCTGCGCTCGACCGCCTTTTCTATATTCTCATCGAGGGTGAGTTTCTGAAAATCAGCGCCGCGCTTTTCGGCGTTGTGCTTGCGCGCGTAATCGACCAGCAGCCGGCGCATGATCTGCGCGGCGATGCCGAAGAAGTGCGCGCGGTTCTGCAAGTTGACGCGCGTCTGATCGACCAGTCGCAGGTAAGCTTCATGCACGAGCGCCGTGGCTTGCAGGGTGTGGTCGGGGCGTTCGCGGCGCAGGTAATTCATCGCCAGCCGCCGCAACTCGTCGTAGATGAGCGGCAGCAAAAGATCAACCGTGACGCGGTTGCCTTTGGATAGCTCGATCAGCAGTTGCGTTACGTCTTCCGTCCCTGGCTCGCTCATAGTTAAAGTTTTCGGTTCCGGCTTCCCTTTTGCGCTTACAACTTGAAGCGCCGGCGCGACGATCTGCGCGGTCGCTTGCTTTGCGTTTCTGAAAGCTCTTATTGATCCGCAAATGCTTGATTGAGAAGGAAGCTTAATCCGGCCTGATCACGCCTGCGCGCGCACTGCGCCATGCTTTCGGTTGACCTTGAGGCTGGCGCTATTGCTGGCACATTCAATCCTAGCCCAACGGCGCGGCGCGGCGCAACCGCCGGCAAAATCGCGCGCCTGATACCTTTTGCGTGTCGATTGCGCGTTAGCTGAATGAGGGCAAAGACGCCGCGCGCCAACACGCGGCGCGCAGCAACGAAGGCAAAGGTTTAAGGAGAATTTTTATGCAACGAATCATTCGACAAATCGTAAACGTCCTGACCATGATGATCTGCCTGGCGGTTTGCGCCGGAATCGCCAGCGCCGATATTAAGATCAAATCGAAAGTCGCTCAGGGCAATAATGTCAGCGAGCAGACGACCTTTATCAAAGGCCAGCGCCAGCGCGTTGAAATGGCCAACGGCATCATGATTTCCGTGACGCAGTGCGATCTTCAGCGCAGTTTGCAGATCAACCCGCCGACCAAAACCTATATCGTCACGCCGTTTAATCAAGCGACCGACAGCGCCAATTCGCAAGCCAATCAACCGCGCGCCAAAGAAAAAGAGAGCGCTGCCGCCAAAGGCGGGCTGATCCGCACGACGGTCATCAATAAAGACACGGGCGAGCGCAAGCAGATGTACGGCTACACGGCGCGGCATATCATCACACAGATGACCACAGAGTCTTCGCCCGAAGCCTGTCAACAAGTCAAGACCAAAATGGAGATTGATGCCTGGTACATTGATGGCGCGGGTGGGCTGGATTGCCACACGAATAATCCGTATCAGAACTACGGCCAGGGCGGTCAAAACGGCTGCCAGGATCGCTACGAGGTGAAGCAGGTCGGGCCGGCGCCAAAGGGCTACGCGGTATGGACGAAGACCACCATGTTCGATGACAACGGCCAGCCGAGTTTCTCGATGGTGCAAGAAGTCGTCGAATTGTCGCAAGCCCCGCTCGACGCCGCGCTGTTCGAGGTTCCTGCCGGCTACCGCGAAGTCAAAGATTTTTCGCAAGCGGCCATTCCGGCTGTGCCGAGCGACACGATGAGCGCAGCGCCGCCCGCAAACGAGAATTCCGGCATGAATGCGAACGTCAAGAATCTGGCCGGCAAACCGGCAGATCAGCAAACGGAAGTCGGCGCAAAGAAAGCCGGCGTGATTCGCCTGGGCTTGACCGCCGTGAAGACCGGCAGTGTTGGCGAAGGACTCAGCGCCGCTGAATTAGCCGCTGCGATTCGCAACACGCTGGTCGACTATCTGAAAAGCCCGAACGTCGAGGTCGTCCTGATCGACGCCAAATTGCCGTCGCAGATTGACGCCGAAACGAAGCAAAAAGAATGTGACTTCGTGATCTATACCAACGCCGAGCATAAGAAAGGCGGCAGCAAATTCGGTGCGTTCGCGCCGGCCTTAAGCCACGTTGCTTCGTTAGGCGGCTACAGCGGCAGCACCGCAGTCGCAGTCGCCGGCCAGGTCGCTTCGACGGCGATTATCACGGCGGCCGACGTTTCGGCCAGCGTCAAAGCGAAAGATCAATTGACGCTCGACATGAAATTGCAAGCGCCGGGCAACCCGACGCCAGTGGTCGCACAGCAATACAAGGCCAAAGCCCAGTCGAACGGTGAAGACATCATCTCGCCAACTATCGAACAGGCGGCGCAAGCCATTCTCGACGCCGCGAAAAAATAAGCCGGTAAGCCGGCAGGGCCATGCCGTTCCGCAAAGAATAAAAAAAACAAAACACGGAGACACAGAGACACGGAGGTTTCTCTATGCTACCTCCGTGTCTCTGTGTCTCCGTGTTTAATCTACTTCATTACAGTCTACAAATTCGTAGAGTTTTGCTGCCGCCGTCGTTGGGAACTTGAGGCAGCCCTCCATTGCTCGCTATTATGGAAGTTTGCGGTTTGCTTCCAACAATCCATTTAGCCTGTTGTGCGGGTCAATTGCTCTGACCTGTTGCCGCAAGCTGCCTGGAGTTGCAGCACAGCAGAGGTCGCATTCACCTCGTTAGAATAACGATGAGAGGCTGTCTGGAAAGCTAGAAACCAACAGAAGAGGAAGCTCCGTTAGGAGCGCAATGTTTATAGATAACCAGTTTGTTCATTCCTCAAGCTCCGTCAGGAGCGCAATGTCGACATTTCGTCCCTACGGGACTGCGGTCTCTTTCTACGCCCTTTACTATAAACATTTCGTCCCTACAGGACTGCTCAGACTGTTTCTGAGTCAAACCGATTATCCCGACAGCCAACCGATTGAGAAAGGATCGACGCAATGGCGAGCAAAGCGAAAGCGATAGAACAACTGAGCGACGTAGAGATTCGCGAGTGGCTTGAGTCTCTCGACTACGTCATTCAACAGAGTGGCGCTGAGCAGGTCACACGGCTGCTGCAACAACTGCAAATCCACGCGCAGCAGGCGGGCATCAGCCTGCCCTTCACCGCCAACACGCCCTATATCAACTCCATCTCCGCAAGCCAGCAGCCGGTGTTTCCCGGCAGCCGCGAAATCGAGCGGCGCATCAAGAGCCTGGCGCGCTGGAACGCGCTGGCGATGGTCGTGCGCGCCAACCGCGAAGAGAGCGGCATCGGCGGCCACATCTCGACCTACGCGTCGGCGGCGACGCTCTATGAAGTCGGCTTCAACCACTTCTTCCGCGCCCGCGACAAAGATGGCAACGGCGACATCATCTACTTTCAGGGCCACGCCGCGCCCGGCATTTACGCGCGCGCCTTTCTCGAAGGCCGGCTATCGGATGAGCATCTGCAAAACTTTCGCCGCGAACTGCGCTCCGAACACAGCCTCTCGTCCTATCCACATCCCTGGCTGATGCCCGACTTCTGGGAGTACCCGACCGTCTCTATGGGACTCGGCCCGATCATGGCAATCTATCAAGCGCGCTTCTGTCGCTATCTTGAAGATCGCGGTTTGAAGCAAACATGCAATGATAAAGTCTGGGCCTTTCTCGGCGACGGCGAAACCGACGAACCGGAAACCCTCGGCGCGATCACGCTGGCTTCGCGTGAAAAGCTCGACAACCTGATCTTCGTCATCAACTGCAACCTGCAACGGCTCGACGGCCCTGTGCGCGGCAACGGCAACATCATACAGGAACTGGAAGCGGCGTTTCGCGGCGCGGGCTGGAATGTCATCAAGGTGATATGGGGCAGCGACTGGGATCCGCTGTTGGCCAACGATCACGAAGGTCTGCTGGTCAAGCGCATGGGCGAAATCGTTGACGGCCAGTGGCAGAAGTACAGCGCCGAATCGGGCGCTTACTTCCGCGAGCATTTCTTCGGCACAGACCCGCGCCTGCTCGATATGGTCAAGCACCTGTCGGATGAGCAACTGGCACGACTCAGGCTCGGCGGCCATGATCCGCAGAAGGTCTATGGCGCGTACAAAGCCGCCGTTGAGCATAAAGGCTCGCCGACCGTCATCCTGGCGCGCACGATCAAAGGCTATGGGATTGGCGAAGCCGGCGAAGGAAAGAACATCACGCACCAGCAGAAGAAGCTCAACGAAGACGAATTGCGCCGCTTCCGTTCGCGCTTCGGCATTCCGATCTCTGACGAAGACATCTCGGAAGCGCCCTTCTATCGCCCGGCGGACGACAGCCAGGAGATTCAATACATCCGCCGCCAGCGCGAACGGCTCGGCGGTTACGTGCCGCGCCGCACCGTCGCCGTCGAAAGCATCAAAGCGCCGGGCGATGAGTTCTTCGATGAATTCCTGCCCGGCACACAGGGCCGCGAGGCGTCGACGACGATGGTCTTCGTGCGCATCCTCGCAAAGCTTTTGCACGATAAAGAGATCGGCAAGCTGATCGTTCCCATCGTGCCCGATGAAGCGCGCACCTTCGGCATGGAGCCGCTCTTCCGCCAGGTCGGCATCTATTCACACGTTGGCCAACTGTACGAGCCCGTCGACGCGGCGACCTTGCTTTATTACAAAGAGGCGAAAATCGGCCAGATTTTTGAAGAAGGGATCACCGAAGCCGGCTCGATGTCGTCGTTCATCGCCGCCGGCTCGGCCTATGCGACACACAGCATCAACACGATTCCGTTTTTCATCTACTACTCGATGTTCGGCATGCAGCGCATCGGCGATCTGGTGTGGGCGGCGGGCGACACGCGCACGCACGGCTTTATGTTAGGCGGCACCGCCGGACGCACAACGCTGGCGGGCGAAGGCTTGCAGCATCAGGACGGCCATAGCCATCTGCTCGCTTACCCTGTGCCGAATCTCGTCGCCTATGATCCGGCCTATGCCTTCGAGCTGGCGACGATCATAGAGGACGGCATACGGCGGATGTACGAGAAGCAGGAAGATATTTTTGATTACATCACGCTGATGAACGAGAACTACGAACACCCGCCGATGCCCAATCTCGAAGGCGTGCGCGAAGGTATACTGCGCGGCATGTATCTGTTCAAGCCGACTGAAAACACCGAGGCCAAGTTGCGCGCGCAACTGTTCGGCAGCGGCGCGATCTTGAACGAAGTGCTCAAGGCACAGCAAATTCTTGCCGAGCGCTACAACGTCGCGGCGGATGTCTGGAGTGTGACAAGTTACAAACAGCTTTACCGCGACGGCCACGACGCCGAGCGCTGGAACATGCTGCATCCGGGCGAAAAGCCAAGAGTGCCCTTCGTTACAAAGGCAGTCGGCCAAGCGCCGGGCGTCTTCGTGGCGGCGTCGGATTACGTCAAGGCGATGCCCGATTCGATTTCGCAATGGCTGCCCAGTCCGCTCGTCTCGCTTGGCACGGACGGCTTCGGGCGCAGCGAAGGGCGCGCGGCGCTACGCGACTTCTTCGAGGTGGATGCGCGTTATGTAACGCTCGCCACATTGATCGCCCTGCTGCGCGACAAGAAGATCAAGGCCGATCTCGTGCAGCGCGCCATCAAAGAACTGGAGATTAACCCGGACAAAGCGCACCCTGTGCTTGCCTAGAACGAGTTTGCAGATGTAGCGCAAGCTGTTAGCTTGCGCAGAGACTCGCGCAAGCGCAATGACCGGCGCAAGCTAACAGCTTGCGCTACATCCAAAGGAACGAAAGCAATGGCAACTGAACTGAAACTGCCGCAACTCGGCGAGAACGTCGATTCGGGCGTGCTGGCGCGATTGCTGGTTGAGGTCGGCGCGACGGTCAAGAAAGATCAGCCGGTGATTGAACTCGAAACCGACAAAGCGACCGTCGAAGTGCCTGCATTCAGCGACGGCGTCGTCAAAGAAATACTCGTCAAAGAAGGCGAGCGCGTCAAAGTTGGGCAGACGATCCTGACGCTCGAAGCCACGGACGGCGCTGCCGCGCAGAGCAAAGCCGCGCCGCCCGCCGAAGCGCCGAAAGCCGCGCCCGCCGAGGCCGCACCGGCAACCGCTCCTCAAGCAGCCAGCCAGCCCGAACCGGAAGAGGATACAGAAGGATTCGAGCACGAGCGCCGCCTCGGCGAGCGGGCGCTGGCGCAGTACGCCGGCAGCCTGCCGGTTGGCGGCGCAGGAGCGCCCACGTCAACGCCGCCGCCGCCGGTCGCGCCCGCGCCCGCGCTGGAAGCGAAACGCGCGCCCGTGCCGGCCTCGCCGTCTGTGCGACGGCTGGCGCGCGAGCTTGGCGTTGATATCTATGCGGTGCCGGGCACGGGGCCGGGCGGGCGCATCTCGGATGAGGATGTGAAGACTTATGCCAAGTCGCTGATCACCGGCGGGCAGAGCGCAGCGGCGACCACGTCTTTGCCTGGGCTTGCGCCGCTGCCCGACTTCTCGAAGTGGGGCGCGACCGAGCGCACGCCGATGAGCGGCATACGCCGCAAGACTGCTGAAAACATGCGCAAGGCATGGCTCACCGTGCCGCACGTCACGCAGCACGATCAGGCAGACATCACGGAGCTTGAGCAACTGCGCAAGCGATTCGCCAAGTCGGTCGAAGCGGCGGGCGGCAAGCTGACCGTAACCGCCATTACATTGAAAGTCATCGCCGCAGCGCTGAAAGTCTTTCCGCAGTTCAACGCCAGCATCGACCAGGCGCGCGAGGAGATCGTCTTCAAAAAGTATTACCACATCGGCGTCGCCGTCGATACGGATCGCGGTCTGCTGGTGCCGGTCATCCGCGACGTCGATAAGAAGAACATCCGCGAACTGGCGGTCGAGATGAATCAGCTTGCGGAGCGTGCGCGCAATAAGAAATTGACGCTCGACGAGATGCAGGGCGGCACGTTTACGATCACCAATCTGGGCGGCATTGGCGGCACCAGTTTCACGCCCATCGTCAATGCGCCGGAAGTCGCTATACTGGGAATGTCGCGGGCGTTTTATCTGCCGGTTTACAGCGGCGACGAGTTTGTGCCGCGATTGATGCTGCCGCTGTCGCTTTCTTATGATCACCGGCTGATTGACGGAGCCGACGCGGCGCGCTTCGTGCGCTGGGTCGCGCAGGCGCTCGAACAATCGTTCCTGCTGGCGCTTGAGGGATAAATACGAAACCCATGTAGGGGCGACCCTCTGTGGTCGCCCCAGACTGCAAGGCAGGCGTTACTTTAAAATAGCCACATCCCACACAGGGGAGGCCACAGAGGGCCTCCCCTACATGC
>JBBWZK010000378.1:0-26954 GCA_039648975.1 Blastocatellia bacterium | reverse complement strand
CATCAGCGCTTATGGCGGGTTGAAGATGTAGCGCAAGCTGTTAACTTGCACTACAGCGGCAGCCGCAAGCGAGCCACGCAGCCGCGCCGGTCGCGGCGGTTCTCAAGCGCCAGCGTGCCGCCGTGCGCTTCGGCGATCTGCCGGCTCAAGACGAGGCCGATGCCGGAGCCGCCCGGTTTGGTGGTGAAGAAAGGCACAAACAGATTCGACGTATTCGACAGTCCGGGGCCTTCGTCGGCGACCGCGACCTCAACATAGCCATTGGTTTTGCGCCAGCCGACTTGCACGCCGCCGCCGGTTTCGATTGCCGCATCGACGGCGTTGCGCAGCAGGTTGATCAGCAATTGTTCGAGTTGATCGCCATCCGCGTGAATCCACATCTCCGGCCCAGGAATCAGCTTGACGTTGATGCGGGTGATCAAGGTGGCGACACGCTCAATCAAAGGGCTGATGCTCAAGGGCTGCAAGCGCGGCGAGGGCAGACGGGCGAGCCGCGCGTAAGCATCCATAAAGCGGCTGAGCGAGGCGGCGCGCGATGAGATGACGCTCAGGCCGCGCTGCATATCTTCTTTCCAGTCGTCTGGAGGCCGCTCGCGGGCGACGAGAGTTTCAAGGCTGCCGGCGATAGATTTGATGGGCGCCAGCGAATTGTTCAACTCGTGGCCGAGCACGCGCACCAGCCTTTGCCACGCCTCCCGTTCTTCTTCGCGCAGGGCGCGGCTCAGGTCTGATAGCACCAGCAACTGATGTGGCACGCCGCGTTCGCGGAAGGTGCTGCGCCGCACTTCGTAACGCGCCGCGCCACCCGTGAAGCTCATCTGCATGGTGCGCACGTCATCGCCGGTCAGGCATTCGGACAGTCCGAGTTCGGTAGCATTCCTGCCAATCGCCCGCTCGCTGGCCATGTCGAGCAAGCGCTCGCCGGCGCGATTGACGAGGCGCAGCCGCTGTTCATGGTCGAAGGCAAACACGGCCACATCAATTTCATGCATGACGGTCTTGAGCAGCGCCGTCGCTTCGAGCGCGCCGAGTCGCTGTTCGCGCAAGACCTGACCGAGATAATTGACCTCCATCATGGCTTCGCCGAGCGCGTCGTCTCCCGACGCGCCGCGCGCGCGGATCGAGAAATCGCCTTCGCGCAAAGCGGCCAGCAGATTCGACAGGGTTTGCAGCGGATACACCACACGATCTTTGAGGGCGAATGAGAATCCCACCCAGAAGCCGACGATGACGACAGACAGCGTCCACACCACTTTGGCCGTGTAGCTGCCTGACCAGAGCATGATCATCGCCACGAGTACCGCAGGAAAACCGGCGATCAGCGACATGAGCAATAGTCGCCGGTCGAGTCGTGGGCGCAGATTGCGCGGCGCGATCACGCTTTTCGCCTGAGCGATGGCTTTCGCTTGCCGTTGTTGCTTTGACTCGCTTGCCAGACGATGCTGCACGACGGAGGGCGCCTTCGACGTTGAGGTGTCGGGCGATTCGGTGTTGACCGGGCTGTGGCTGAACGGTTCCGTCATGGAGAAAGTTTGGCGTTCCGCCTTCAGGCGGAATTTGTCGTGTTCGTTACATTCCGCCTAAAGGCGGAATCACAAACCGAAGCGCTGCAAGCGACGATACAGGGCGCTGCGGCTCAGGCCGAGTTTTTCAGCAGCGCGGCTGACATTGCCGTCGCATTGCGCCAGGGTTCTTTGAATCAGGAAGGCTTCAACCTCTTCGAGGCTCATGTCTTCGAGCCGCCGCGCCGCTTCTTTACCGGATTGCAATCCCAGGTCGCGCGCTTCAACGATGGTTCCCAAAGACATTAACACGGCGCGCTCGATGGCATGATCCATCTCGCGGACGTTGCCCGGCCAGGCATATCTGAGCAAGGCCTGCATGACCGCATCGCTGAAGCCTTCCATGTTTTTGCGATAACGCAGCGCGTGTTGATTGAGGAAGAACCTGGCCAGCAGCGGAATGTCTTCGCGGCGGTCGCGCAAGGGCGGCAGGCGTAGCTCGACCGTGTTCAAGCGAAACAGCAAGTCCTGGCGGAAGCGGTTCTGCGCCACCTCTTCATCCAGATTGGCGTTGGTCGCAGAGATGATGCGGACATTGGCACGTCGCGTCTTGGATGAGCCGACGCGCTCGAACTCGCCGGTTTCGAGCACGCGCAGGAGCTTGGGCTGATGTTTGACGGGCAGGTTGGCAATCTCGTCGAGAAATAAGGTGCCGCCTTCGGCAAGCTCGAAACGGCCTACGCGGTCGTTCTTGGCATCGGTGAACGCGCCCTTGATGTGGCCGAACAACTCGCTTTCAAATACGCCTTCGGCGATGCCGCCGAGATTGACCGTCACCATGGGCTTGCTGGCGCGCGGCGATACGGCGTGCATTAGTTGCGCGACCAGACCTTTGCCCGTGCCGTTTTCGCCGGTGATGAGCACGTTGGCGTCCGCCGGCCCAACGCGTTGAATAATGTCCAGCACAGGCTGCATGACCGCCGACTGGGCGATCATCTTCGGCTTGCGGTCGTTGCGCAGCAGTTGGTTCTCGGCTTCGAGCCGCACCCCCTTGCGCAACGCCTGGCCCAATTCGACCTGTGTCTTGACGATGCTCAAGAGCCGCGCATTGTCCCAGGGCTTTTGCACGAAATCGCGCGCCCCGCGCCGCATCGCTTCAACAGCGACATCGACGCTTCCCCAGGCGGTCATGACGATCACCGGCAAGGTGTTATCGAGTTTCTGCATGCGCGACAGCAAGTCCAGACCTTCCTGGCCTGAAGTCGTGTCGCGTGCGTAGTTCAAATCCATCAGCACGGCGTCATAGTCGCGCTCTTCGATTGCGCCGAGCACCTGCGCTGGCGCGTTGGCGGTTTCAATCTTGAAGCCTTCGCCTTTGAGCAACAAGCGCAACGCTTCAAGCACATCGGCCTGATCGTCGGCGATGAGAAGGCGCGGCGCGGATGAGTCCTGAGTCTTCATAGTGGTGGTTTAAGCAGTCAAGCAAATCGCTCGCGGCAAATTTCAGTCTCCGTAGTAATTCTTCAGCGGCCTTCAGGCTGCTTTCCCGAAGGGCAATTAGGCCAGCGCTTCTAGCGCTGGTTCGTCGCTGCGGTGAGGTCAGGAAGGGCGCTTTAGCGTCCTTCTCGCATCGGCTTTAGCCACGTGATTGCCAAATGGCTAAAGCCGGTTGAGGGAAGCCCGCTGAAACGGGCTATCGCGTCATTAGCGACTCACCACCCGCCGTAAAACGGCTGGCCTATATGCCCTTCGGGAAAGCCCGATGAATCAGGCTGAAGAGACCCTTTTCATTTTTCATTTGCCATCTTTCATCTGTGATTACCCGGCACGCTGTAGGGATCAATAACCAATGACCATTCACAAATGAAAAACGAAAAAGCTATTATAGCGGCAATCGCAACAAAGCGGCACCCCGCGCCGCAAAGCGCAGGATGCCGCCTGTCGTCAAAGTGCTGCTTGACTGGCTCGATGGTTCTAAGGCGTTCGCAGGGCACGCGCAAAGGCTCGTGCGGCTCACGCCATTTCAAAGCCGCTTTCCTTCAACTCATGCTCGGCCTTCGGCTCGTGCTCTTCATCGACGACGCGACCGTCGAAGAGGTGAATCTGGCGGTCGGAATGCTTGGCATAGCGCGGATCGTGCGTCACCATGCAGATCGTCGCGCCCGCCTGATGCAACTCGCGCATCAAGTCCATGACCGCTTCGCCGTTGGTCGAATCGAGGTTTCCGGTCGGCTCATCCGCGAGCAGGATGAGCGGGTCGCCGGCGACGGCGCGCGCCACGGCCACGCGCTGCTGCTGACCGCCCGATAACTGGCTCGGCAGATGCTTGGCGCGATGCGCCATGCCGACACGTTCGAGGGCGTCCATCGAGCGCTGCTTGCGTTCAGCGCTTTTCAGGCCGCGATAGGTCAAGGGCAGCTCGACATTCTCATAAACGTTCAGGTCGCCGATCAGGTTGAAGCTCTGAAAGATGAAGCCAACCTCGCGGTTGCGAATGCGCGCGCGCTCCGATAGAGGCAAGTCGGAAACCGGACGGCCATTGAGCTGGTAGACGCCATCTGAAGGCGAATCGAGCAGACCAAGAATTGATAGCAGCGTTGATTTGCCGCATCCCGATGGCCCGGCGATAGAGATGTATTCGCCTTTTTTGATTTCCATGTGAACGCCCGCCAGCGCGTGCGTTTCCACTTCATCGGTGAGAAAGACCTTCGTGACGCCTTCGAGTCGAATCAACGGCGAGTCAGATGAAGCCATGCGTTTCATTCCTCCTAAGGGTTTTCTGGATCTCGTTTGTAGCGCAAGCTATTCACCTTGCGCTACAACAATAAATACTGCGGCTAATTCAGACTGATTTCCGGGGCGTTGTCCCATTGCGACGTGTCGGACAGAATGACGACATCGCCTTCTTTCAAGCCCTCGAGAATTTCAATGGAACTGACCGAACTGCGCCCCAGTCGTACTTGCACGCGGCTGGCGCTGGTGCCGTCCGGCGAGAGCTTGAACAGGCCGATGGTGGCATTATCCTGGCCGTGAACCGGGCGATTGACATGCAGAGCGTTTTCCAGCTTCTCAAGTTCAATCGTCCCGTCAACGCTCATATCCGAGCGCGCCCCTTTGGGCAATTCGCCTTGCAGCGAGACGTCAACCGTGACGGTGCCGTTCTGCGCCGTCGGGTCAATGCGCGAAACCAGGCCGGCAATGATGCCGTTGCGCGTATCGACCTGCACGGGCTGGCCGGGCAGTATGTCTTTGGCCTGCGTTTCAGCAATCTTCAATTCAGCTTTCAAGCGTCTCGGATCCGCCACGCGGGCGATGTTCTGGCCGGCGGTCACCTGCTGGCCGACTTCGACCGACAAGAGTTGCAACACGCCGTCGATGCCGGCGCGCACTTTCAATGAGTTCACCTGCTTGCGCTTGAGGTCAACCGCTTCTTTGAGTTGGCGCACGCGTTCATCTTCGGCAGCCAGGCGCGCTTTCACTTCTTCCTGGCTGGCCTTGAGCCGCTGCTCTTCGATCTTGACGCGGTTTTCCAGATCGGAAGCGGCTATCTCCGAAAGCTTGACTTCGAGGTTGGATTTCAGGCCCTTCTTGCCGAGGTCTGCATTGACCTCGTACTGCATATTGGCTTTCTTATAGTCCGAGCGCACTTGAAACAGAGTCGATTCCTGATCGATGATTTGCTTGCCGACCTGCGCCTTGAGTGTATTTAGGTTCGCTCCGGCAGCACGGAACTGCGATTCGGCATCGGCCAGCGCCTGTTCAAGTTCAGGGTTCGACAAGTCGACCAGCACGGTGTCGGCTTTGACCTGCGCGCCCTGCTGCAAATAGCGCTTTTCGACGCGGCCCGCGTTGAGCGCCGGCACGAAGCGAATCTCTTCCGGCACCAGCGTGCCCAAGCCGCGCACCTGCCGCAGCATAGTGCCGCGCGTCACTGTGCCTTTATAGAGCGTGTCCTGACTAACCGTTGGCCGGGCGGGCTTCAGGCGCGAAACGCCGAACGTCACCGTGCCGATCAGAGCGATCAACAACGCCCCGTAAAGCACCTTCTTAATCTGCTTCTTCTTCTTTGCCCCTTGGCGTGGAACGTCCATACCCATACAACCCTCCGTCGCTACATAGGGAAGTTTCGTGCCATCGAAGCGATTGCGGTTAACTGCTTACGCTTCTAATCTTAACACAAAACTGCCGGAAAAGGAGAACCTTGCCGGGTGCCGCTTCCGGGAATCAACTGCCCGAAAATGAACACCGCAAGCCGGCTGCTTAACTCATCAATCATTGACGATCCAGCCGTCACGCAAATGAATAACGCGGTTGCCATACGAGGCATTGAATTCCGAGTGCGTCACTTGAATGATGGTCGTGCCCTGGTCGTTGAGCCGCTTGAACATATCCATGATCTCTTTGCCCTGCTCGGAGTGCAGATTGCCCGTCGGCTCGTCGGCGAGAATCAGCGGCGGATTATGGATGATGGCGCGGGCGATACCGACCAGTTGTTGCTGGCCGCCCGATAGCTGCGTCGGATAGAGATTGCGCTTGCCGACGATTTGAAAGCGGTCGAGCACATCGCAGACGATGGATTCGCGCTCGCTCTTCTTGATGTCGCGATAAGAGAGCGGAATCTCCAGGTTTTCATAGACAGACATGTGATCGAGCAGATGATAATTCTGGAAGACGAATCCGATATTGCGATTGCGCAGATTCATGCGCTTTCCCCTATCGAGCTTATGAACCGGCTGATCGTCGAAGGTAAACTCGCCCGTCCATGAACTGTCGTGCATGCCTAGAATATGCAGCAGCGTCGATTTGCCGGCCCCCGACGGCCCCATGATGGAGATGAACTCGCCCGGCTTGATGTCGAACGTGATGCGCCGCAGCACGAAGGTCTTGCCGATGCCGGTCTCATAAAATTTTTCAATGTTGCGCAAACTGATCATTGCGTGACTCCTATTCTGTCGGATTTATCAGAGCATCTCGTTATGATTGCCACAAATCATAGCACCAAACCGATGGCAACCCAAATAAAAACCGCTCTCCTCCAGCAGCCCTATAGCCAAGCCGCGTGCCACAAGGCGAATAGATGAAAACGGTCAAATATCAGGCTATTTTGCAGCATTCAAGCAGAGCCGCCACCAGCGCGATTGCATTTGTGGGAATCGCTTGTTCGCTTGTGAACACCGAGCGTGCATTCGTTTCTACAAAACTTTCGGCGGCGGCTTTGCCGCTTGGCTGTGCGGAAAGTCTGTGACTTTCCGGCCTATATTGTGTTGTCCTTTCGCGGCTACGCCGCAAATTAGCGGCACAGCCGCACGAAGGAAACCATGACCCGGCAAGGCTTGGCCTTGCCGCACAGCCAAGCGGCAAAGCCGCCTCCATACGTACATCAACACGATAGTGAAACTGATGGAGAGATGAATGCCGCAGCGACCCAGAGCCGTCAGCTTTGAAAGCATTCGAGATATTTGACGCCCGCGCCGGTGTTGAATAAAACAATGCGCTCGTTGCGGTCCACTTCGCCGCGCTCAATCAGCTTCTTCAAAGCCGGCAAACAGGCAGCGCCTTCGGGCGCGGCAAAGATGCCTTCCATTGCGCCGATCTCGGCGACTGCCGCGAGCAACTCGGTATCCGTGACCGACACGGCGGTGCCGCCGCTCTGGCGCAGAATATCGAGCATGATGAAATCGCCAATGGCGCGCGGCACGCGCAGGCCCGATGCGCAGGTGTGCGCGTTAGGAATCTCTGCGCCGCTCGTTGCACCCGACTCAAAGGCGCGAACAATCGGCGCGCAGCCTTCGGCCTGCACAGTGACCATGCGCGGACGGCGGCTGCCGATCCAGCCCATGCGTTCCATCTCATCGAACGCCTTCCACATGCCGATTAAGCCCGTGCCGCCGCCGGTCGGATAAAGAATCAGGTCGGGCAATTCCCAGTTCAACTGTTCGGCCAGTTCATAGCCCATCGTCTTCTTGCCTTCGACGCGATAGGGTTCTTTGAGCGTCGACACATCGAACCAGCCTTCAGCCGTTTTGCGTTCGCCGACGATGCGCCCGCAATCGGTGATCAGCCCGTCGATCAAGGTGACGTGCGCGCCGGTCTGCTGGCATTCGATGATGTTGGCGAGAGGCGTGTCACGCGGCATGAAAATGTGCGCTTCGAGCCCGGCCTTCGCCGCGTAAGCCGCGAGCGCGCCCGCCGCATTGCCTGCCGACGGCGCGGCCAGTTTTTTCGCGCCGAGTTCTTTGGCCATCGACACGGCGACCGCCATGCCGCGCGCTTTGAATGACTGGGTTGGGTTGAGCGATTCGTCTTTGATGTAGAGACGCGGCATCCGTAAGTTTGCGCCCAGGCGTTCGGCAGAGACGAGCGGCGTGAAGCCTTCGCCGAGCGTCAAGCGATTGCGCTCATCCGTGACCGGCAAGACTTCGCGGTAACGCCACAGCGACGGCTCGCGCCCGGCGAGTTGCTCCTTACGGAGAGTCTGCGCGGCGCGTTCGAGATCGTAAGCGACCAGCAACGGCTTGCCGCAGTCGCAGAGATTGATCAGTTGCTTTGCGGCGTGCTCTTTACCACACGCCGAGCAATAAAGATGCGTGACGTTCATGACTTGCCCCTTGAAGGAGGTTTGAAGACGAGCAGTATAGAAGCTTGCCTTGCCGGGCCGCAACTTGAGAAGACCGATTGCGGATGCTACATTCGATGCGGGAAAAGATTTATAAGGAGAGACTCATGGCAAACCGAAAAGCAATTATTGAAACCAACAAAGGCGCGATCACCATCGAGCTATACGAAGACAAAGCGCCGATCACCGCCGGCAACTTCATCGATCTGGGCGAGCGCGGCTTTTATGACGGCCTGGCATGTCATCGCTACGAGCCGAACTTTGTGATTCAAGGCGGCGATCCGCGCGGCAACGGCACAGGCGGCTTCGTCGATCCGCAGACAGGCCGCGAGCGGCGCATCAAGCTCGAAGTGTCGCGCGATCTGCCGCACGGCGCGGCGGGTGCGGTAGCGATGGCGCGCTCGAATAATCCTGACAGCGCCTCCTGCCAGTTCTACATCACGCTTGGGCCGGCGGCGTTTCTCGATATGCAGTATGCCGTCTTCGGTCGCGTCACTGATGGCCTGGACGTGGTCAAGCAGATGCGCGCCGGCGACCGCATGACGCGCGTGGCCCTTAGCGAATAAATCATTCGGTGCCTGCGGTGTTTCTATGGCAAGGCTGGCCCGTGGATGAAGATCACCGCCATCGTCATCACCTTCGATGAAGAAGCGAACATCGCCCGCGCGCTCGAATCCGTCGCGTGGGCTGATGAAATCCTCGTCGTCGATTCGGAGAGCCGCGACCGCACAGTCGACATCGCCCGCCGCTTCACCGACCGTGTCATCGTTCGCCCCTGGCCCGGCTATTCAGCGCAAAAGAACTTCGCCGCCGCGCAGGCGAGCCATGACTGGATATTCAGCCTCGATGCTGACGAACAGGTGTCGCAAGCCTTGCGGCGCGAGATTGAATCGTTGAAGCAAGCGGCAGAGCCGGCGGTTGCCGGATACGAGATGCCGCGCTTGACATTTTATCTGGGGCGCTGGATTCGCCATTCCGGCTGGTATCCCGACTGGAAGCTGCGATTATACGACCGCCGCCGTGGGCGATGGGTCGGTGACTACGTTCACGAGGGTCTTGAAGTGGACGGCGCGCTTGCGCGATTAACCGGCGACCTGTTGCACTTCACTGTGAAGGATGCCGCAGAGCATCACTTGCGAATTGACCGCTACACGCGGCTTGCCGCCGAGCAAGCCCACGCGCAAGGCAGGCGTGCCTCCACTGCTTCAATCATCTTTTCACCGCTGCTGACCTTCATGCGCTCTTACCTATTCAAGCTCGGATTTCTCGATGGCTTGCAGGGCTACGCCATCGCTCGCTTCGCGGCCCACTACGCGTTCTTGAAAAACCTGAAGCTCTGGGAACTGAGTAATGGAAAGCACAAACCGGAAGATCGGGGTAAAGATTAGCAATCAAGCGAGCGTCAGGCTCGTGGAGGCAAAACCGGTTTGAATACTGCTTCGAGTTGGCGTTCGATACGATCAACGCGTTGATCGAGTGAGTCAATCCGCTGATCCAGACGTTTGATTTCTGACAGCACGGTGTCAAACCGCGCATCAAAGCGTTTCTCCATCTGTTCAAGCAGTCTTTCGATGTTGTGCTGGTTCAGCCATGACGCGCCGAATATAGCGAGCACAAGCGCCAGCAGTGCAGTAGCAGCAGAGATGATAGCAACACCTTGACTCATACAAAGCGAAGTGTAGCACATTTGGTGGGGCTTCCAAATAAGCCGCGCGCCAGTTATCACCTGAGCCATTTATTACAAACCAGGTTTTGCCGAGCACTTCAAGATACAACGATTCGATGCGGTTGATGATCTGCTCGCGTCCGAAGTGGGCATAAACAACGTGTTGTTCTCAAGCATATAGGCTATTTAATTTCAAAATGCTAGACTATGTGGCGGAGGCAACAATGATGGATAAAACTCTAGCTTCAGATTTATCTCCTGATGAAGCGGCTGACATTGAGTCGGCAATCAAAGAGGCTTGCGCTGAGATTGCGCGCTCCATTGAGCAAATGCAGAAAGACCAAGCGGAGATCAATCAGTTGAAGACAGAAACGCGGGCGATGCTTGAAAAACTGAAGGCGGCCTGATTCATGTTCAAGCAACTCTACGATCTTATAAAGCAATTGCTCTCGTTGGCACGAGAGACGCAACAGAATAAAGCAGAAATTAAAGAGTTGCGCCAGGAACTCAAAGAATTAACTGCTGTCGTTCAGCGGCTCGCTTATGAAATTCATAGAGTCAGTGAAAACGAAGGGCACGAACGAGAAAAACTGGCTTTGCGCCTAGAAAACGAACTGCTGAAGTTCGAGCGCCGCTTGCCTTCAGGAAATCCAAAAAGAAAAAGACGAAAACTGATGCAGCTTGATGCACATCATAACCAGTTGCAGAAATCCACCAGCAATACAGTTTTCACAGATTGTTTAGTTGCCGCGCCTGCTGGCCCGCAGCGTTAGTTTTTGCCCAGCATGTCGAGATACAACGATTCGATGCGGTTGATGATCTGCTCGCGTCCGAAGCGCGCATAAACGTCGCGTTGTCCGGCTGCCGCGAGGCGATCTCGCAACGGCGCGTCCGAAACCAGATACAACAGCTTCTCGGTCAATTGCTGCCAATCGCGCGGCGCGAACAGCAAGCCGCTGACATTGTCTTTCAAGATGCCGCTGATGCCGCCGACGTTCGACGCCAGCACCGCGCGCCGCGACGCCAGCGCTTCAATCGTCACCATCGAAAAGCCTTCATCCCAGCTTGGCACGACGACGACATCTACAGCCGCCATCAACTCAGGAATGTGGCGAACGTAACCGAGATAACGAATCCGTTCAGCCGCCCCCAGCGAAGCGGCCAGGCCCATTAATTCCTTAGTGAACGGCTGGCCGTCATTCTGTTCATCGCCGACGATGATGAATTCGATGTCGGGCCGCCGCTGCGCCACGCGGCTGGCGGCGCGGACAAACTCTTCCTGGCCTTTGGCCGGCGTGATCTGGCCGATGCAGGCGACCACCAGCGAGCCGCGCAAGCGAAACAGGCCGCGCGCCACGTCGCGGTCCATCGGTTGAAAGCGTTCGGGGTCGATCCAGTTGGGAATCGTATGCACACGCTCTGCGGGCAACCCTATGCGCTCGATGACCGAGTCGCGCACCGAGTCTGATACGGCGATGATCGCCGCCGTGTCGGCCAGCAGCCAGCGGTAAAGGGTGTTGCGTTTCAGCGGCAAGTAATGATGCCGCGTCAGTACGAGGCGGGCTCGATGGCTGCGGCGGCTGGCGAGCGCCGCCACCAGATAATCGCGCCCGACGTGCGCGTGAATCAACTCAATGCGATGCTCATCGACGAGGTCGGCGATGGCGTGCGCCGATTGCAGATCGAGCGAATTCCTGAGCGGCATCTCGTGCCAAGAGGCGATGACGCCCGCAAGCGGCTCGCGCAGCGGGCTGTTCGGTCGCACGGCGAGATAGACCGCATGGCCGCGCGCCGCCAGGGCGCGCACCAGCCCGGCTACATGAATCTCGCCGCCGCCCATTTCGCTTGCCGAACAGACCTGCAGAATCTTCATCGCGTGCCTTTTGCTTGCCAAGCTTGACAATACTGCGTCGCGCTAATTTAATCCACTTGTCCGCATCTCGCAAACGAAACCGCCGACCTGCGGTCGGAAGGCGACGCGGCGACGCGGAGACACGGGGACGCAGCGATAGGAACAGCCAGACTCTTTGTCGCCGCGTCTCCCCTTCGCCGCGTCCCCGCGTCGCCTTTGTGGTGTTGAAAGGCTTGAATGGAATATCTCTCACCGTACATCGTCGCAGGCTTTGTTTTCGTCTTCGGCCTGCTTATCGGCAGTTTTCTCAACGTCGTCATCTATCGCTTGCCGCTTGGCGAATCCATCGTCTTGCCGAGTTCGCATTGTCCGAACTGCAACGCCGCCATCAAGCCTTACGACAACGTGCCGGTCATGAGCTATGCCTTGTTGGGCGGCAAGTGCCGCAATTGCGGCGTTGGCATCTCGCCCATCTATCCGGCGATTGAATTGCTCGTCGCCATCTTGTTTCTGCTGGTGTTCATCAAAGACGGCAATCAATTTCATGTCTTCGACGATCATTATATGCAAGTGCCGGCGCGCTTCTGGCTGACGCTCGTTGGCGATCTGACTTTCGTATCCTTCATCGTGCCGCTCGTCTTCATCGATCTGCGGCATATGCTGTTGCCGAATGCCATCACCTTCCCAGGCATGGCGGTGCTGTTCCTGCTGCGTGTGCTTGCGCCTGATGCGTGGCAAATCCGCCGCACGCCGCACTGGTTCGGATTAACCGAGCAGCACGAATGGGCGCTTGCCATCATCGGCGCATTGCTCGGCATGCTAGCCGGCGGCGGCACGCTCTGGTTTATTCGATGGGCCTATCAAAAGTTCCGCCACGTTGAAGGCATGGGGCCAGGCGATGTAAAAATGATGTTGATGGTCGGCGCTTTTCTAGGCTGGCAACTGACGCTGCTGACAATCTTCATCGGCTCGCTGCTCGGCTCATTGATCGGCATCATCGTGATGCGGGCGCGCGGCGGCAACATGAGAATGGAGATTCCGTTTGGCGTCTTTCTCGGCCCGGCAGCCCTCACCGCGCTGTTCGTCGGCAAGCCGCTGATCGATTGGTATCTTGGATTTAGCACAAGGTAGTCGGGATTACTCAATGAAAAAAAGTTCAACCTTGCTGGCGCTGTTCTTAATCCTGGCGATGACGGCGTGTGAAAGCCCGCCGACCTCTTCGAGCGCGACGCCGGAAGCAAAGCCGGCGACGACCATCGCGGCAGCGCCGACGGCAGGCACGACGGCCAATCAGCCGGTGCGCGCACGTCACGGCATCGTCGCGTCGACCAGCCCTCTCGCGTCGCGCGTCGGCGCAGACATCATGCAGCGCGGCGGCAACGCCATTGACGCGGCGGTTGCTGTCGGATTAGCGCTCGCCGTGACCTGGCCTTCAGCGGGCAATCTCGGCGGCGGCGGCTTCATGATGATTCGCCGCGCCAATGGTGACACAGAGATCGTTGATTACCGCGAACGCGCGCCGCTGGCCGCCAGCCGCGATATGTACCTGGACAAAGACGGCAACGTCATCAAAGACGCTTCGACAGTCGGCTATAAAGCCATCGGCATTCCCGGCAGCGTCGCCGGTCTGGCGCTCGCCTTGCAGCGTCACGGCAAGTTGAAATGGGCCGACGTGATCGAGCCGGCGCGACGCCTTGCCGACGAGGGCTTTGAAGTTCCTCTTCACGTCGCCCGCAGCCTGCGGGCCAGCAGTGATCTGCTGTCGCGCTTCGCAGAAAGCCAACGCATCTTTCTGCGCAACGGCAAGAACTATGAGGAGGGCGAAAAGTTCAAGCAGCCGGAACTGGCGGCGTCGCTGGCGCGCTTGAAAGCCAAAGGGCCGCGCGAATTTTATGAAGGCGACACGGCGCGCATGATCGTCGAAGACGTGAAAGCCAACGGCGGCTTGATCACCGCTGATGATTTGAAAACCTATGAGCCGACGGTTCGCAAACCGCTGCACGGCACTTATCGCGGCTATGAGATTGTGACCATGCCGCCGCCGTCATCGGGCGGCGTTGCGCTGCTCGAGATGCTCAATATGCTTGAGCCATACAACATCGCCGAGATGGAACCGAACTCGTCAAACGCGATTCATCTGATGGTCGAAATCGAGCGCCGCGCTTTCGCCGACCGCGCCGCGTTTTTGGGCGATACGGATTTTGTCAACAACGTGCCGATCTCCGGCCTTGTCTCGAAAGACTATGCAACCAACTTAATCAAAACCATCAAGCCCGACCGCGCGACGCCGAGCGGCGAAATTCGCGAAGGCAATCCGGTCGCTTATGAGTCGCCCGAAACGACGCACTTCACGGTGATCGACGAAGAAGGTAACGTGGTGTCGAACACCTACACGCTGAACAACAGCTACGGCTCAGGCGTGACAGCGCGCGGCACCGGCGTCCTGCTCAACAACGAGATGGACGACTTCACGTCGAAGCCGGGCGTGCCGAATGCGTATGGTTTATTACAGAGCGAAAACAACGCCATCGCGCCGCGCAAGCGACCGCTATCGGCCATGACGCCGACGATTGTTTTGAAAGACGGCCAAGTGGTTTTCGCCATCGGCAGTCCCGGCGGGCCGACGATCATCAACACGGTCTTTCAAGTCATCGTCAACGTGCTGGATTTCGGCATGAATCTCCAGCAGGCCATAGACGCGCCGCGCTATCATCATCAGTGGATGCCCGACCACATCCGCTGGGAGCCCTACGGCTTGAACACCGACACGCGCAAAGCCCTCGAAGCGCGCGGCCACCAGTTTGCCGACAAGCCCGGTTACATGGGCGATGCCGAAGGCGTGATGATTGAAGCGCAGACTGGCATGCGGCTCGGCGCATCCGACCCGCGACTGGGCGGCGCGGCAGTGGGATATTAAACATGTAGGGGCGACCCTCTGTGGTCGCCCCAGCTTGAAATACACATGATTTGAAGTGAACGCATCGATTCAAATTGAACGCGACTTGTAGACTGGGGCGACCACAGAGGGTCGCCCCTACATGAGCACTATGAACGTAGACGAACAAATCGCCTTCTTAAAAAAAGGCACCGTAGATTGCATCTCGGAAGCCGACCTGCGGCGCAAGCTCGAAGTGTCGGCAAAGACCGGCAAGCCATTGCGGGTCAAAGCCGGGTTTGATCCGACCGCGCCCGATCTGCACGTCGGCCACACGGTGTTGATTCGTAAGATGCGCCACTTTCAGCAACTCGGCCATCAGGTCATCTTCTTGATTGGCGATTTCACGGGGCTGATCGGCGACCCGACAGGGCGTTCGGCGACACGCCCTGCGCTGACGCCCGAACAGGTGCGCGCCAACGCCGAGACTTACAAAGAGCAGGTCTTCAAGCTGCTCGACCCTGAGCGCACCGAACTGCGTTTCAACAACGAGTGGTTCTCGCAATTCGGCGCGGCTGATTTCATACGGCTCGCGGCGAAGGCGACCATCGCCCAGTTGCTCGAACGCGATGAGTTCAAGAGACGTTTTGAGTCAGGGATTCCCATCAGCGTTCACGAGCTGCTCTACCCGTTGGCGCAAGGCTACGATTCGGTGGCGCTCGAAGCGGACGTCGAGCTTGGCGGCACCGATCAAAAAGTCAACCTGCTGATAGCCCGCCAGGTGCAGCAAGGCTACGGCATCAAAGACCCGCAGTTGGTGATGACGACGCCGCTGCTCGAAGGTCTGGACGGCGTGCAGAAGATGTCGAAAAGTTATGGCAACTACATAGGCATCACCGAAGCGCCGCGCGACATGTTCGGCAAGGTCATGCGGATCAACGATGACCTGATGTGGCGTTACTACGAACTATTGACCGATTTGCCGCCCGCCGAGATCGCGGCGATGAAAGAAGCCGCCGCGCGCGGCGAACGCAATCCGCGCGACATCAAAGCCGAACTGGGCCGCCGCATCGTCGCCGATTTTCACTCAGCGACGGAAGCGCAAGCGGCATCTGATGAATTTGATCGCATGTTCCGCGAGCATCAAGCGCCGGAAGACGTCCCTGAAGTCGAGCTGCCGGCGGGCGCGATTCGCCTGGTCAAGTTGCTGGCCTCGCACAACCTCGCGGCCTCGGTGGCCGAAGCGCAGCGGCTGCTCACGCAAGGCAGCGTTCGCGTCAACGGCGAGCGCGTCACGGATGTCAAAGCGGAAGTCGGCAAGCTGCCGGGCGAAGCCTTGTTGATTCAAGTCGGCAAGCGCAAATATCTTCGCGTCACGTTCAAGTCGTCATAGTGGAGCCATGCAAAGTGCAGCATGGAGTCGAATGCTGCGACTCGATACTTTCGGCCTGAAGGCGTTACGCCAAACTCTGGCGGGCCCGGTGATGTGCTAGAATTTTCTTGTGGCAACGTAAGGCAGTCCGAATTCGTATGAGCAGTTAATGCAGGAACACGAATCCAAATCGACCAAGCTCGCGCCGGCAAGCCAACAATCTTCTTTGATTGTCACTGCGCCGCCATCAGTCATTGCAACGCCAACGAAAGTAAAACCCGAACCGCCCGGCGAGCGCATAGGCATTCGCGGCTACCTGCGAATGTTGCGCATCATCATTTCATTTATGCTGTTCGGCGTGCGCGCCTTCGTCAACTCGCGCGACTGGTTAGGCCGCAAGCGCGACAAGACCGCCGCGCAACGGCGCGAAGAAGGCGCGATGCTGCGCGACAAATTTCTGAAGCTTGGCCCGACATTCATCAAGACAGGGCAGACGCTGGCGACGCGCGCCGACCTGCTGCCCATTGAATACATACAGGAGTTGTCGTCGCTTCAGGATGAAGTGCCGCCCTTCCCTGCCGAAGTCGCGCGCCAGATCATCGAAGACGACCTGCACATCAAAATCAGCGACCTCTTCGAGAGCTTTGAGAATCAGCCCATCGCCGCCGCCTCCCTGGGCCAGGTGCATCGCGGGCGTTTGCGCACAGGGCAGACGGTCGCCATCAAAGTCCAGCGCCCGAATCTTGCGGCGCAGATCGAATTCGACCTGCGCGTGCTGCGGCGCATCGCGCACTTCGCAGCCCGTTATCCGAATCTGGTTCGCGGCGTCGACTGGCAGGGCACGATTGACGAGTTTGGCGCGCACATTTACGAAGAGATGGATTACAGCGCCGAAGTGCGCAACGCCGAAGTCTTCCGCCATAACTTCGAGAAGTGGCCCAACGTCTACGTGCCGCGCATCTATAATATTTTCTCATCGCGCCGCGTCATCGTAATGGAGTTCATCGACGGCTTGAAAGTCACAGACGTTGAAGCGGTCAAAGCCGCCGGTCGCAATCCGCACGAAATCGTCAAGCTGCTGGCGCAGACTTACCTGAAACAACTGCTCGAAGACGGCTTTTTTCATGCCGATCCGCATCCCGGCAATCTGCGGGTCATGGCGGATGGCCGGCTGGCCTTTTTCGATTTCGGCATGGTGGGCCGCCTCCCTGTGGAGTTGCAATCGCAACTCATCAACGCCTTCTTTCACATTGTCGAGCGCGACGTTCCCGGCCTGGTCGAAGACATGGTGCGGCTCGGCTTCATCGAGCTTTCGCCAGACGAAGAGACGCGCTTCAAGCCGATCATCGAAAGCTTGTTTGATCGCTACCTGAGCCTGAAGCTACGCGACGTGAACTTCAAGGAACTGCTTTTCGATCTGGCGCACGTCATCTATGAATTCCCTTTCCGCATCCCCGCGAGCTTTACTTATATTGTGCGGGCGGTGATGACGCTCGAAGGCATCGGCACGCAGGTCGATCCGAACTTCAACTTCTTTGAAGTGGCGCGGCCCTATGCGAAGCGCTTCATGTTCATGCGCGAAGGCCGTTATTTGCGCTCGATGCTGGTCAATCAACTGGTGCGCGGCGAGGAGGGCAACATCGAGTGGGGCAAGGTCTGGAAGCTGGCCAAGATGGCTTTCAAGTATTACGTGCGCGGCGAGCACAAATTATAGAGGCGCGATCAAAAGCCAGTCTCTGACTCAAAGTTGATGCCGCTATAAAGCGCGTCAACATCCAATTCGCATTCGAGCGAGGCGATCTGCAAGACTTCCCCCACGCCGTATTCGGTTTGTAGCCAGGCGCGTTCCGTTTGCCGCAGGTAGTGTGTAATGTATTTTTTGCTCTGCGCGATGAGCAGGTATTCGCGGAAGCTTGGAATCGATTTGTAGTGCGCGAACTTCTCGCCTCTATCGAAGGCTTCGGTCGATGGCGAAAGGATTTCAGCCAACAACACAGGATTGGTCAAACAGAGCAAGCCGCTATGCTCTTCAAACTCAGGCTTGCCACATAAAGCGGACAGATCGGGATAACGATACGGCGGCATGCTCGGCACCTTGACGCGCAGATTGGCAGAAAAGATGGGACAGCCACGTTTTCCAATCTGCGTTTCCAACAACCCGGCCAGCCTTAATTCCAAACGCGAATGATTGGGATGCACGCCACTCATACTGAATACTTCACCGTCGAAGTATTCAAACCGCTCTTCTGAATGCTTATCAAGCTCAATATATTCTTCTAACGTGTATCGCTTTTTCGGTTGTGTTGCCATCTTGACACCTCTCACAAATAAGTTGCCGGCTGCGGTGATTCTATCACGAGTTGGCTATTGCAGAAGATTGAGGCGCTTGAGCAGGTCTGTGAATCGCGGGTCTGAGCGCAACGGGTCAAGTTCCGGATCGACTTTGAGCCAGAATAAGTGTTGCGAGCGGTCTTCGTAGGCTTTCTCCAGCCACGTGAATCCCTGGTCTTTATCGCCAAGCGCGAAGTGGATCATGGCAATGGAAAATGGCGAGACGTAAACTTGCTTGGCTTGTTCACTCAACTCATCGAGCGCTTTCTGTGCTTCAGCTTTATCGCCTGCCACGGCATAAGCACAGCCGAGCGCACTTAATACCTGCGCGTTTCGGTCATCTATCAATCTAGCCTTCTTAAACGCCGCGATGGCTTCCGCAAGCTGACCTTTGCGCATGAAGGCGCGCCCCAGATGATAATAGGCGAGCCAGTAGTTCGGCTCAATTTCATTGGTAAAGCGGAGTTGTTCAATCGCCTGATCGGATTGGCGATCATAATAGAAACTCATCCCGAATACCGTGTTGGCTTCCGGTGAAAGCGGCTCAAGCTCCCGCGCCCGCCGGGTCTCTGCAATGGCTTGATCAAATCGTTCCATCATCATCAAGTAAAGACCGTAGGCTTCATGAAGCGTCACATCGGTCGGATTCAACTCGATAGCGCGTTTATATTCCGTCTCGGCGGCTAAAGGGTCTCGATCAGAGACGTAGTAAGTGACTGCCAACCAGACGTGCGCCGTCGCCAGCGTATTGTCTAATTGCAGCGCCTTATTGGCAGCAACTTTTAGTTTCGGCAGCGCCTCCTTTGGGGGGATGAGCCAGTCCGACGCGCTATAGTAATAATAAGCCAGGCCCTCATAGGCGAGAGCGTAGTTCGGATCTATGGCGATGGCCTGGTTGAGATATTCAATTCCTTGCTTGAACCCTTCTCTGGTGAATTTGCTGGTATAATAGCGCCCCTTGAGATATGCCTGATACGCCTCTGTGTTATCTGTATAGCGCCGCGTCAGTAATTCTCTTTCCGTGCCGCTCAATTTCAGCGCCAGCAGTGCCGCCGCCCGCGTCGAGATGGAATCCTGTATCGAGAAGATGTCGGTCATCTTCTGGTCATACTGGTCTGCCCAGATCTGCTGCCCATCCTTGACGCTCAACAGCCGCACGGTAATGCGTATTCGGTCGCCCGACCGTTGAATGTTGCCATCGAGCACAGCATCGACACTCATCTCTCGCCCCGCCTCGACCGGGTCTTGCTCTAAGGCGCTGTACTTGCGGACGGTGCTGATGGGCCGCACAGTGATACCCTGGAGGTTGCTGAGCCGTCTGATCAGCGTGTCGGCCATCCCCATCTCAAGCGATTCATCGTGGCGGTCGGCAACCAGCGGCTTGAACGGCAACACGGCGATTGATTTGAAGATCGGTGGAGGCTGTGCTTGCTTTAGCCGCAGGTAGTAGGCGGTGATGGCCAGGCCGATCAGCAGAAGAACGACCAGCCAGGCCCAGCGGTGGCTCAACATCGTCTGCCACGGGTGCGGCAGGCTTAAAGAATCGGCGTTGCCGGCAGTAGACTGCTGCGGCGAGGCGTGCTCGACCGGAGTTTCGAGCGCTTCCCTGGTTTCGCTGTACGGATTCAAAGAAAGCTCCGGCGGCGCGTTCAAGACTTCCCTGACTTCAGCCACAAAGCGGTAACCGCGCTTGGGGAGCGTTTCAATGTAGGCTTGCGTTCCCTCTTCTCCGCCGAGGATTTTCCGCAGCATGGAGATGGTCTTCGTCAGCGTTCCTTCTTCGACAATCGTGTCGGGCCACACTTTTTGTAACAACTCATCTTTTTCGAGAATGCGCCCGTTGCTTTCGACCAGTACGAGCAGTGTGTCGAAGAGTTTCGGCGTCAGCGGCACTTCCTCGCCGTCGCGCAACAGAATGCGTTCGCTGGTTTCCAATTGAAAGGGGCCAAACACGAAGGCATGTCGGGACGACCATTGCCTGGTGACCATGATACTTCTCCCGACTGCCATCCTAAGCCATTGCCGGAGGTTTGTCAGGCTTTTTTCAGGCTTTTTTCAGGCTCTCTTCAGGACTTTTCCAGTTCACTCAGGCTATCTTCAAGGTTTCGATCCATAGGCGGTTGATGAAAATGAACAAAGATAGTTTCCAAAGCAACCAGGCATCAGTCCCTGAAGCATGTGCCCGCCTGGCGTATAGTGATTTCAAAGCATAGCCCAGAGATGAGTAAGACTCTCTTCAGATAAAGTTCACAAGGAAAGATCATGTTAAAGCGACCAAAGTCCAGGACTCGTGTGTTTTTATTCGTCGGTTCAATAACCCTGTTATTCATAGGGATAACAGCCGTTCGGTTATTTGATCTGAGCCATTCGCTGGAAACCTATAACACCGGCATGGATTCATTCAGGTTAATCAATGATGGCCTTGATCAGGCGAATGAAGCCAGAAACCAGATAGGCGAGCAGGTTAAGGAATTTAAGAGTATTCTGCTGCATGGCAGGTTCGAGGCAGATCACCAGGAGCGTCTCGACAAATTGGCACAAGCCGAAAGCGGCGCTCGCGAGCACCTGTCAAAAACCAAAGAGATTCTAAAGCAAGCGGAAATCAATACGGACATCATTGATCGCCTGATCAATGATCACGAGAAGATGACGGTGGATTACCTGGGGGCGCTCAAGAATGATAACCTGGCAAAAGCAGATCACCGCGCCTCCATAGATCATCTGGTCGCAGAAGCAGATCAACAGGTGATTGATGACTTCAACTCACTCATCGACCAAATCAAAGAGAGGGCCACAGAGGCTTACGCTACCCTGAAATATCACCGACAGTCCGACCATAGCGCCTTGCGTACAACCTTTGTCGTGCTGCTTATCCTGGAACTGATTCTGAGCGGAACCTCCGGCTTATGGATGATCCGCCGCATTGCTCGATCATTCGACAAAGCCCTGCAAGCCGCCCATCGCCTGACCGAGCGCGGCCTCACAGTGGACATAGAGGGCGATTCTATAGCTGAAGCCGGCCAGCCGCCGCACGTCATCCGCAAGATGATGAGCAGGCTCATGCAGAATATTACTGAAATGGCTTCTGGCATTAATAGCCCGCTGTTGACTTTGAAAGAGGCGGCTACTTTATCACATCTATCACAGAATCTGCCGCCCCGCCCCGGCGAGCCAGCCCTCTCGCAGAATGCCGACCACCTGGCTCAGACCGAGCCGGTCCCGTTGCTCGAAGCCGTCTGGTTGGCAGATCACGACGAGAGGCTTGCGACCGAAACGAACGTCTGTCTCTCTTCTACTCTGGATTCAGGCTATCAGCCCATCTTGGGCGCGCTGATGGCGGTTCTTGCGGCTCGCAACATCGAGACACGCGGCCACTCGGAACGAGTCGTCACCTACAGCGTGCGACTGGCTTGCGAGCTTGGTCTCGATGAAGTCGAAATGCAGGGGATTGAGCTTGGGGCGCTGCTTCACGATATAGGCAAGATTGGCGTTGAAGATAAAATACTGCTCAAGCCCGAACCCTTGACCAGTTCAGAGTGGATCGAGATGAGAAAACACACCAAGAAGGGTGCCCAGATCATTAAAGGAATACCGATGTTGCGGGCCGCGCTGCCGATCATTACCCAGCATCACGAGCGATGGGATGGCACAGGCTATCCCGCCGGCCTAACTGGCGAGTTGATCGACATCAAAGCGCGCATATTTGCGGTTGCCGACGCCTTAGACGCCATCACCTCCGACCGCCCATACGACCCGGCACGGAGTTTTGCTGAGGCCAGGGATGAACTGTTGAGGGGTGCGGGCAAACAGTTTGACCCCCAAGTCGTTGAAGCATTTTGCCGCGTGCCGCTCGAAGAGTGGGCATCGCTCGGAAAGCAGCGTCAGGCATAACCCGCAATTGGGCTGTATGGGAAAAAACGATGATAAGCATGAGTCCCAGCCGGCCTCAAGTTGCAGGCCGCACGTACTGGAAGCTCTGCGACCTGGTGCCGTCGGTGTTCTTCACCTGCACTGTCATGCGACGTTCGGTGATCTGCGTTCTCGATGTGGCGCAATAAAAATAATTGCTTGACTGTGCAATAAGGCGAGGTCGCCATCAGGCAGTTTCGGAGTTGTCATCAATAAACATTGACTTGCTAACTGGTTTCCGAGAGAATTTCTTATCCTCACGATTGGTGGTCGCTTGATTTAGTCAATCAAAAGTGGAGGAACCTCGATGCTCACCAGACTGTTCCGCTCGCTTAAGCAAATCACCACAGGCTACAAATCAATTCGGCCATCGTCAACCCAGCGGCTTACGATGATCGTCATCACGTTTACACTTACCGTCGGAATGACGCTGTGTTTTTCCACGAACGCCTTGGCGCAGCGTTTTCAACAGACCAACCTGGTCTCTGACGTGCCTGGACTCGCACCCACTACCGATCCCAACCTGGTCAATCCCTGGGGCCTGGCCCGCAGCGCCACAAGCCCATGGTGGGTGGCCGATAACGGCACTGGCGTGTCGACGCTTTATAACGGCTCCGGCGCGATTGTGCCGCTGGTGGTCACCATCCCTGTGCCGCCTGGCGGTACACCACCCTCTGCGCCCACCGGCACAGTCTTCAACGGCAGTGCAGACTTCTTTGGAGACCGCTTCATCTTTGTCACCGAAGAGGGAACGATCTCCGGCTGGAGCGCCGGCACCAGCGCCGTTCTGCGAGTGAATCAGTCAGGTTCAGCCATCTACAAGGGGGTTACCCTGGCGCAGATCAATGGCGCTAACTTCCTGTACGCTGCTAATTTTTTCGCGGGCACCGTCGATGTCTTTGATAGAAACTATATGCCGGTGACGCTGGCTGCGGGCGCCTTTGTCGATCCGCTGATTCCAGCAGGGTTCGCCCCCTTCAACGTGCAAATCATTAACGGCCAGTTGTTCGTCGCCTACGCCAAACAGGATAAGGAAAAGGAGGACGAGGTCGCCGGGCCTGGGCTCGGCTATGTCGATGAGTTTGATGAGAATGGCAACCTGTTGCTGCGCCTCCAATCAGGCTCCTGGATGAACGCGCCCTGGGGAATTGCCTTTGCCCCGGCCAGTTTCTTCAATCCCAATTTCGGGTTTGGCGTCAGCAACACCTTGCTGGTGGGCCAGTTTGGTAGCGGCCAGATCGCCATGTTTGATCTGAAAGCCGGAAGATTTAGCGGGTTGCTGCGTGATCCGAGCAACCAGCCGCTGACGATTGACGGACTCTGGGCCTTGAGCTTCGGAAATGGAGGCACCGCCGGGCCGACGAACACGCTGTTCTTCACCGCCGGCATCGATGATGAAGAGCATGGGTTGTTCGGCAAGATCACGCCCGTTGCGGGGCCATGACGACGATTGATCCAAACGGTCTCGAATCGTCGCTTCCCGGTAGCGCTGCATGACGCGCTTTGACGGCACGATATACGGCGCTACCACCATTGGAGATGCCAGATCGTTTGGCACAGCTTCACACTGGCAGGGATTTGCTGTGCGGGCGCAACCACGAAGCGATTTCGTCCACCTGCCACCGATCAGACTCAACCGCTAAAACCATTGTGAGAACTTCTTTGGTTGAGGCAGTGATGTCCAGGCCATTGCGAAACAGAAACTCGTCGGTGATGGCGGTTGCCGTGCGTTTATTGCCGCCGAGCCATAGATGGTTCTTGATCAGGCCATAGCACAAAGAAGCCGCCTGCCGGATCAGATTGGCTTGTTCGTAGACGGCGGCTTGTTGTGGGCGGGCGAGCGCGGATTCGATTAAGCTTCGGTCGAAAACGCCAAAATGGCTTTCGCCCCAGAGGCGCATTAATTCGATGTGAATGAAGACGGCTTCAGTGTAAGAGATGTATTTCACCTCTTCAGTCGCCAAGGCGCTTCATCTCCTCAAAAGCTTCTTTGTACTTTTCCTGAATCCGGCGCACGGAGGCTTGCAAATCCGGCGATGGCAGCGGCAGAACTTCGACCTGAAGACCACCTTCTTCAACGTGCAGCACCGCCAGGGAGCCTTCGGCGATGCCAAGCGCCTGCGCCATATCAGCAGGGATTTCAATCACCCAGCCCCGGTCGTTTTTTTGTGGTGTGAGTATGCCGCTCATCGCTTGCTCCGTATCGGCCTCGCCTCCTTGTTTATCATACCGCCGCCAGCGACGCGCGGCTACGACGATGGACAAATGATGATGGCAAGCCGAAGAATAGGAATTCAGAACAAGGAAAGAGGCGGCGATCAGAATCGAACCGATGGATAAAGGTTTTGCAGTTCATTTGAAGCACCTATCATAGAGTATCCCTGAATGTTATCAAGTTGCAGAATAACGACTTCCCTTCCTTAGTTGCAAGCCCGTGATGCTCAGTATATGCAGGTAATACCCACAAAACTCCCCACACTAAAATCCAGCACGTAGGTAGTCATAAGGAGTTATCCTTTGCGCCCACGCTTGCTCGCGCCTCCAGTCTTTGCCTTAGCGGGCCTGCCACGCTTTGGCAATTTTACCTTATCAAGAGCCGAGCGAGGAATAAGCCACACCGGGCCGCGAGGGTTACTATCATCGCGCTGTGCGCCAGGAAAGCGCCCCTGCTTCAACCACAGCATCAGTGTTGAATACGGTACGGCTAATTCATCTGCGACCTGTTGACTTGTAAGTATCTCTTTTTTTTCCATCATTGAAACCTATAGCACTCTCTAAGTTTTCCGGCAATTTCATCATAAACCCAAACCAGAAAAGAAATCAAGAAAAAAGTTAGAGCGTGATACAGATTTTGCCTGGCAAAGCTTAGAGTAGGCTCTAAGATTATATCATCAGAGATTGATTGACAATCAAGCGCGAAGCCGAAAGGGATACTGGGGGGCAGGCGTAAGCCCCCCCCGGCACCGAGATGCACCGCCCGGTAGGCGACAGACGCAAGGCAGGAACGACTAAGACACTCACCGGCTGACAATACGCACACGAACGGAGAGGCAGTCACAGGTAAAGGCCCAAGATGTTGATCGCATCCTGAGCCTTGAATATCCCCCTGTTGTAGCAGGGAGAAAGGTCTTGTGAACCAATGTCAGGATACACCAAATTCGATGCAGAAATCTACTCCGAAGAATTGCAGCCGGTCACTGAGTCAGAGCATGACGAAGTGATGCGCTTGATGGCCGATGAAGGCTATCAGGAGTGGTCAGAGCAACTTGAAAGCGAGCTTGAACGCGAAGCGTGGCGCGGCTCTCAAGCAATCAATGGAATCCTCATCAAGAAAGCCTGTTAGCATCCCGATTGCTCACACTTCAAATGCGAGCGCAGCTTGCGGATTGGAGGTTTCGAGCTATGACTTGTTACCTCTGCAACCAACCCATAGATGCGCAATCGCAAGTCAACTGGCATCACTACGACACCCTGAAATCTGAAGGGGCGAGAAAGTCGCCCCGACCCATCAGCGATGCCACGTTGAATATCACTCCGCTAATGGTCAATTCAAACTCTGGGGCAAGCTAGGCGGTCAGAAAGCGGCGTTGACCCTGCGATGGTCTTTTAATCTGTTGAATGTTCGCAACCATCCACGCTATGCGACTCACCGCCAAACCTACCTGATGACCTACGGCCAAGCCGGATGGAGTGAAGGGCTGATCTAACCGCGAGGGGAGAGGCGGAGGCTTCTCCCTGCTTTCTTGATGAGGAAATTATGAGCAAACAAGCACCAGCAACCACCTCGAAATGGCTCGCGCCGATCAAGCCCGGATTCATCGCCAGCGCCCGCCGCGCCGCTGACTCAATCGGCTGGAATGCCGACGAACTGGCCCAGCAGATGTTCAGCCGCGCGCTTGACCGGCTCACGGTTGAAGAAGGATTCAAGCTGCACGGCAGGATTGACAACGAAATCGCCGACCGCAAGAGCGGCCCAAAGGCAGACGGCCCACATGAGGTTGAATGCGTCGGATGCAGCCAGCCGTATCGCTGCTTCTGTGACCGCCAGCATAAGCAAGGCGAGTGTCACTACTGCCACAACAACACGACGATGTTTCAAGAATACCGTCGCAGAATGCGTGGCGGCGATCCACTGGATTAACCGAGCGGGCAGGGGCGCGCATTGCCTTAGAAACGCGCAGAAAGGATTACAGATGAATACCACAACGAGAGAGACAACAACGACAACAGCAAAGCCACTTTTCCCGCTCGGCCTCACCTATGCCACGCCAGGAGCATTAGAAGCATTGGGGGAAGCCGAACAAGAGGCAGCAGAGTTTCTGCATCGGCATCAGACAGGCGACTGGGGCGAGATGTGCGATGAGGATAAGCGAGAGAATGAATTTTCAGTGGATAAGCGATTGAGAATCTTTTCAACTTACCACACCAGCAAAGGCGAAAAGATTTGGGTAATCACTGAGGCGGACAGATCAGTAACGACGATTCTCTTACCGGCTGAATACTAGATGGAAGGGGCCGTGTGATAGACTGCGCACGGCCCACATTAAATTGAAGCGAAAGACATTTTCATGGCCTGAAAAGAGAGATATAATACGCAGCGCCCAAAATGAAGCTAGGCGATTTCAGTTACTTGGGATAGAGCGAGCGGGATTATACGTCATAAAAGACGCAAAACAACACGTCTTTTATGAGGCATACTTATTAGTTGGGCGTCTCAATCCGCTGGAACGCAATAGCAATCTGAGATAAATTGTCCTTGATCTAAATTCGTGGTGAGGTTTTGAGCTGGAATGACAAGACTACTCGAAAAGGCATTTGAAGAAGCCTCTAA
>JBBWZK010000102.1:0-11263 GCA_039648975.1 Blastocatellia bacterium | reverse complement strand
CATTCTTGAAGCCTGTTCAAGGCTTGCTCTGGCATGTGCCTTGCGATAAGGATGGCTCTCACGTCCGTTTACGGGAAAGGAGAAGCAAGCCTCTTGACCGTGCGGCGACCTTATAGACCATTGCCTGGATGGTGCGTAATGAAAGTAATGATCGCCGAGGATGACCCGGTCTCGCGCCGCATCCTCGAAAAGTTTTTGGCGAACCTGGGATACAGCGCCACCGTCTGCCTCGATGGCAAGCAAGCCTGGGAGACTTACCAGCAAGGCGATTACCGGCTGATCATCTCTGATTGGATGATGCCAGAGATCGATGGTCTCGAACTCGTCCGCCGCGTCCGCGAAGTCAAGCGCTCGGCGTACTGTTATTTCATTCTGCTGACGGCAAAGACCGGCAAGACGAACTTTCTCGCGGCGATGGATGCGGGCGTTGACGACTATCTGACCAAGCCTCTCAATGGCGATGAAATCAAAGTCCGTTTGCGCGTCGCCGAGCGCATACTGGCTTTGCGGAGCGATATTCAAATCCTGCGCGGCACACTGCCCATCTGCGCATGGTGCAAACACATTCGTGATGATGATCGCCTCTGGCATAGCGTTGAAAAGTACATCTCGACGCACACCGACGCAGACTTCAGCCATTCAATCTGTCCCGCCTGTGAAAGTCGGCATTTTGCCGGCTTGCGCGCGCAATCTTGATGATTGAAGCGTTGGCCGCTGTTTGACCTGCCGGCTCTGCAAAAATCCCCTGCCTTTGTGATATATTTTTGATCTGGACGAGTCCAACGCATCACGAGGGCGGCTATGATTTGTCATTTCTGTAAGAACGAAATAGTGATCAAGGACCGCATTGCGCGCACAGCCGAGTGCCCGTCCTGCAACGCAGACGTTCACTGCTGTCTGAACTGCGTCAACTATGACACATCGGCGCACAATCGCTGCCGCGAACCGCAGGCCGAATGGGTGACAGACCGCGAGCGAGCGAACTTCTGCGATTACTTCAAGCCGAACGTCTTGAGGGCTACAGCCAAAGGAAAAAGCGGGCCGCTCGACGAGGCGCGCAGCGCTTTTGAAAATCTATTCAAGAAGTGAGGCGGCGCTGTTATAATCGCAGCGGCTTGCAGGCCGCGCTCCTATTCCTGTCCCCGCTCGACGACGCGCGAAAGAGATTGCGGAATCGCGAATGCTGACAGAATTCTTCATGGAGCGGGCACAAATCACCTTATCTGCCGATGCGCGGGCGTTCGTCGGCACGGTGCCGGAATTCCCTGAGCTTCGTGTTGAAGCGGCAACCCCCGAAGCCTGCGAGCGGCGTTTGCGCGACGAGTTGGTCAGGCTGCTGACCATAGCGGCGCTCGAATCGCCGTCCTTCATCTCGCCGGTTGAAACGGCTTCGATTGCCGCAGATCAGTTCCTGCCGTCGCCTGTGCATGAAGTGGCGCGGCGGCGAACCGATGCAGTGAATGAAGCGACAAGCAAATCCCAGCCTGCCGCCTCGCCTTATGCCTTCCGCGAGATCATCTATGAGAAAAGCGATTTCATCGCCCGCCTGACGATCAATCGGCCTGACACGTTCAACGCCTACAGCAGCGCAACGCTCAAGGAGATGACTGCCGCCTTTCGCGATGCCGCAAGCGACCGCGATGTCGCCGTGCTCGTCTTGACCGGCACGGGTGATAAAGCCTTTTGCGCCGGCAGCGACATCGAGCAGCACAGCCGCGAGCACCTGAACCACCCGGACGACGCGCGTCGCTGGTTCGACTTGTTTGTTGAAGCGCACGACGCGCTCAGGCAACTTGGCAAGCCCGCCATTGCGCGCATCAACGGCATCGTCGCCGGCAGCGGCAACAGTTGGAATCTGGCTTGCGATCTGGCCATTGCCGCCGATCACGCGAAGTTTGCACAGATCGAAACGAAGTTCGGCTTGATCTCTGCGGGCGGGCCGCCGCAATGGCTGCCGTTGATCGTTGGCGAGCGCCGCGCCAGAGAGATGCTGCTCGTCGGCGAGCCGATCTCTGCCAACAAGGCGTTGCTATGGGGATTGATCAACGACGTAGTGCCTTACGCGGAGTTGGATGCAACAGTGAACGCGCTTTGCCGCAAGCTGATTGATCGTTTTCCAGAGAGCTTGCGGCAGACGCGCGAGCAGTTGAGCTATTGGAAAGACGCGGCGTGGCAAGCGACATTGGCGCAAACGCGTGAATGGCTGGCGGCGCAACTGGCGAGCGACGAAGCGCGCGAAGGACTGGCGGCACTGGCCGATAAACGTGAGATAGATTACCGGGCTTTCCGTAGGCAAAATGCGCGAATCAATCCGGCAAAAGGCGAATCGCTTTCCGAGCTTGAACCGGCAAGCGCCAGTCAGCCCATTTCAAAGATCGCCTCTGACCGTGAACGGGATTGCCCGTCATGCGGCGCAAGCGGCTTGCCTATCGCTTTTCAGTTCTGCGGCCTGTGCGGCCAAAAGCTCTGATCAGCAGAGCAAACTCGCAGTTTCAGAACGGCTTTGTGCGAACGCCTGAAGTATCTCTGTCTTCAGTAGCGCCAACAACCTTTTGAACAGCTTCTATCATCTGCTACTATTCCATATAAGGAATGATAAAGGTGGAGTGGAGATAAAAGGATGTCCGCCAAAGGATCAAAGGCTAGAGCCGATGCAGAACTTGTTCGACAATTAGAAGTCGCCTCATACGGCGACAAACCAGTCGAAGCAGTCTTCATGCTACGCCCGGATGACCCATCACAGGTGGCCCCTTCTCCAGAGAGAATGGAAGAATTAACACATCAAATATTGGAGCGAGTTAAGCAGCGCACCGGGAGTCAGGAAAACAGAATCAACATCTTTCGAAATCTGGGATCGTTCGTCGTTTCGGCTCCGCCTGTTTTTTTACAGGAACTTCTATTACAACCTGAAATTGCAGCGGCAATGGCTAATCAGCAACCTCAACAGGAAGTGATTAAGCCAGTAAAGCAACGTCCTGTGCGCTCTAGCCAGAATCAAAAAGCAGGAAGTGGTTCGAAAAGGGTAAAGGCGACTTCGATACGAACTAAGGCAGCGCGGGCCAAATCAGGCAAGTAGCTTGTCTGGCCAGCCCCATGCCATGATCACCAATGCCCGATGTTGAGCTGGTGGCAACAACCCGCTCCTTGCGATTACTTCCAGATGCGACTCTCCTCGATTATCCATTAACCTTGGCGCTTTTTCTTAGCGCTCTTTTTCGAGCTACTCTCCTTGCTTGTATCCCGGCTCGCTCTCTTTTTGCTTGCAGACTTGCTTGATCCCTTCTTGCTGCCTCCCATCACTTTAGCCGGCGTCCTTGCTATGGGTGTTCCGGTGAGAGCTTCGAGCGCACGCACGGCATTGGGAAATCCTCGGTTGCCTCGTTCAGGTGGAATTCCCGCCAAGGCGCAAGAGCTATAGATAGCGTTCTCTACGTCGCTGATTGGCGCGCCCGGCACCGCTTCAAACAGAAGCGCCGCCAGGCCGGCAATGTGAGGAGTTGCCATTGAACTGCCATCCATCGATTGAAAGCCGCCACCGGGCTTTGCCGAAATAATATCAACTCCCGGCGCTACCAGGTCTGGGACCAGTGGGTCAACGGTTCGGTTGAATCTCTGACTGGAAGAAAAATCAGCGACGGTTTGGTTTTGATCTATCGCGCCCACCGAGATCGGTTCTGGATGGTTTCCGGGTGGACGGCTCGTCCCCGGCCCTTCATTGCCAACCGCAACGATGGGTAGGACATTGCGCGCCCGCAGAATCTGTAAGATAACGTTGAAGTCAGACAGGGGCGGGCTAAAAGGTATGCCCAGCGACAGGCTGAGCACACGAACATTTTGCGATACAGCCCAATCCATGCCGCCAAGAATACGCGCTATGACATTGCCGCCTTCAATCACAATCGCGCTGACCAGGTCGGCTCCTTGAGCAACACCGATTGACCGGCCTTGCACAGGGCGGCCAGCAATGGTTGCGGCTGTATGTGTCCCATGCTCGTCCGTATCATGAGGCTTAGGAGCAGGGCTGATCTGAACTCCGAAGGAGTCAAACTCGGCGAATGAGAAGATCGCTTTCTTTAAGGCCGGATGTTTTCCATCAGCGCCGGTGTCGAGATGGCCAACACGCACTCCCTTTCCCGTAAGTCCCTGGGCCCAAAGTTTCGGCACATCCAGAAACTTGATGCCCCAGGTGATTTGCGTTTGCAAGCGCGCAGCCGCCACACGTACAGGCCGGATGAGTCTTGGCTGCGGGGCGGCGGTGACCTTTTCGACACGGTCATCTTTGCGCAACGCCGCCAGACTGTCACGATTGACGGTTCCTAACATCAGGCCGAGGTTCGGGAAGTGAAGAACGGTTGGTGGCGTTTTGCCCCGGCTGGCTCTGGTTGTGGCCCTGCTCATTGTCGCCACGCTACTCATCTCAGCCATTGCAAGCGCATGATTAAGGCTCATTTCAGAATTGACAAAGTAAGCTTCCATGCCGCCGAGGTGCGGCGCACTGGCGACAACCGCAGCTAATGGCACACCGCCTGAAATGGCGCTGGCGGCCATCGCAGCAGGCGGCGGCGCAGGTGATTTCAAAACGACGATAACCTGAGCGACTCCCGAAGCGCTTAGTTGTTGATTAAGATCAGTTGCCATATCACCCTTCTTCAGATTGAAATATCTTATCCCTTCACAGAGATATGCCGGACGCGCCATTCTATTTCAGCGATCAGATATAAATCGCCGTGCAGATGTGCGATGCCGTTCTGTGCCCGGTTAAGAGATTAGGAAGAGTGGACAGATATAATCAAGCTGTTTTGCCAATAGCGGGCAACTATACCTGACCGCTCTCCCATGAGCAGTTTCTACTGCTTGAACCCTGTGACCAACAATCGTCAGATCGTTCACTGTTCTTCAAGTGAGATTTCACCAATTACCGGGCTGGCCTCGGCTTTGGGCTGTCCGGCAGGCACGATGGAGACAGCCGGTTTGGCGCTCAACTTGTTCTGCTTCGCCAGATTCTTCACTAACGGCGTCACGTCGAAGCTGAAGAACCTTGGCGTCGCGTTTGCCGACGTGTCGCCACTGTGAGCGCCGTGACTGACCGCATTGAAGAAGTGGAGCTTGCCTACAAAATAGGATGATCTCCGGTCAGCCGGCGTGTCGGGCGGCATATCGAAATAAACATCGTACAACACGCCGGGCTGCGCTTGAGCGCGCAGGTTACGGAGGACGAGAAAGATGTGGCGTTCCGCCTTGAGCGACTTAATGCTACTGGCGAGAGAAGCTGCCGCTGCTCCCGCCGGTTCCAGAGTTGCTCTGACCGGCTCGGCGGCAAGCGAAACGGCGCCGCCCAGCACGACCGCGTGTCGCTTTGCGGCTGCCGCGGAAATCGTCGGGCATGGTGGACTGGGCGGCGGCACAGTTTCAAAGCGGTCGTATGTGTAGCCGAGCTTGGCGATGCTGACGAAATCCTTTACCGTAGCTACCACCCGATTGCCGTTCTCATCGGCAAAGACAAACGGCTTCGACATCCAGTTCGAGTCGTCAGTGGGATCCTTGCGACCGGCCTTCTCCCAACTCGCCCACAACCGGTCGATGTTGCTGTGATGCAACCAGAAGATAGGATCGCCGGCGGCGGTGGGAACATCTCCCATGTTGTTGTCATTGCCGACCAAAACGTGAACGCTGCCATGCACCGTCTGATCGAGGTCCATGCAAAAGCCGGGGATTGCCGGAGGTCGCGGTTTATAGGTGCATTGCTTCAGAGAGGTCAACGCCAGGGGGCTATCGCTTTGGTACTTATCTATCGCCTCTCCCCCGTTAACATTAGCGTAGCCATTCGCCACGTTGCGGACGTTGCGTATATTGATGAAGAGCGAGCCAAATGTCGGATCGCCAGACTTGCGGAATTCTGGCGGGAGTATCCCATGACGAGCACCGGGGACCGAGTAATTCCAATAAGGCAGCGTAAAACCGGGCTTGCCGCTGACCTGGCGAATGATGCGCTCAAAGAAATAAACATACATCCGGTGCCATGGGAGGAAATAGTTCTCATCCATGCCATCTCCATGAGCCTGGCAAGTCTCCCACATCTCCTTCGCCAAAGCCTTTTGTGGGCTTGAACCAGGGCCATAGATATTTTTGATCACGTTATCCTTTTGGTCTCCGTTTGGGTCTCCCTTAATCCAGTGAGTGTACCACTGGAAGACCCAGCTTTTCGGATCGCGCTGGCTCGTGCTCATCATTGTTTTAACGGCGCTCGCATAGGTCTTGAGCATGTTTTGCCCCATCGGAGTATACGCATTGTAGCGTGTTACGACGGGTTGCGCTGCGGCGTACTTCTCGAACCAGACAGAAAAAGGAATCGCAGACATGCCTGCGATAAAGGAGCGACGAGAGAGGTCTGACATGGGGTGATCCTCCTTATTTAATTTTGAAAACCTAACTTGAGCTTCAAGATTACTACCTGGATTACGCGGTAGCATATCATCCAAAAATCGGAAGTCAAGCAAAATAAGATAAATTACGCTCTCATGCGGAGGATCATGCGCCGGCCAGAAGGGTGAAACGATTGGCCAAACTTTCTGGCTGCGGCAGTCAGGTTACTCGGGCAGCCGCGCGGGCCTTGAGTTAGAGATGAGGTTGGATTTCAGAGTCGCTGCGCCAACTGACAGCGCGCCATGAGGCAGAGGTTGGTTCAGACTGTGAATCGCTTATCGGCTCACTGCTCAACCAACACAACCTGACCGATCATCGGCTTTGCCGCACCAGATGGAGCCCCTACGGGATCAATCGTCACTGTAGCCTGATCACTTAATAATCTCCTGGCCTGCAGGTCTTGTAAGATAGCTGTAACGTCAAAGCTGAAGAAGGCTGGATTATTTGGACCTGGCGCTTTCGACCTGCCATATTTGACCGCATTGAAGAAATTGATGGCGCCAATATAGTGCGGATCATTTTTTTGCGGCGGCGTGTTGGGGGGCAAGTTAAAATAGAGGTTAAAAAAAACGCCTGGTTGTTTAACTGCGCTCAGACCTCGAACTACCAGATAGATACGCCGGTCAGGGCTAAGCGCCTTGATGCGCGCGGCAAGAGTTTTTCCCACAACCTCTGACTTCGCGGCGGGCGCGAACAGCAGACGTAGGAGGTTAGGGCCTAGTTCGATAGGGCCGGCAACGGTGGCGATCACTATTGCCTCATCATCGACAACGCCGCCTTGCGACAGCTTGGCATCTGCATGGTCATCCATCTGATTTGCGCCCGGCATGGGAACCCTGGCCATTTGGCAACGCAGCACCGGCTGCGCCGTAGCAGGTATTTCCGCCCATATCAGAGACGCCATCAAACAAAAGCCTGTTCCAAAGAGGCCGGTCATTAATCCTCGCCGACTTGTCTTCATGGCTTCACTCTCCTACAACGTCTCAACTCCGATCATGATATCAATGACAACGATTCATGACAATGCAAGGTGGATTTCAGTCGGCTGAAATTAATCTATGACAACGACTCCTGTTGATTGGCCGAGGAATAGGCTGTTCGCCTTGTGGTCTTCGGTCGTGGACTATAGATATCGAAGGTCAGGTTTCAAGTTTACCTTTGGGTGTCGTCAACGCACGTTAAGGCAATGGTGAGGGGAAAGGAACAGTGAAGCCAAGAATATCGGCGATTCCCCGCTCCATTTGTGCAAAGTCGGCTGCCGATAATGTACCCAGTTTACGAACGACATCAGATTTATCAACGGTCGCAAAAACTCCTCTTACCGCAGATGGTTTGATCAAGCCCGCCGCTCGCCAATCGTTCAGGAGTGTATCGCCCGGTCTGTACGGTGGCATTACATTGCTGGTAATGGCCGCAACAACGAGTTTGATGCCTGCCAGATTGAAACTACTTGTGCTGATTACTACGGCGGGGCGACGCTTGAAATCGACTGCGCCGCTGAAAGCAATGTCTACAAGGATGACGTCTCCGCGATTATAACTGGTCATAGACAGAATCTTCTTCGTTATCCCATACCTCTTTTAAAGAGCGAGAGGATGCAGCAAGCCAATCAGATACTAGAGCGGCTTCGGACTCTTCTTCCTGAGTCGTCAGATCAAGCAACGCGGCTCCCAACACGCGCCACTCATTATCAATTTTCACCCCGTGTAGCCTTTTAGATTCGAGTAGCGAGAGTGTCGCCTGCTGCGACACACGCAGCAACTGCGCAGCCTCTTCAAAGGTGTAGTAAACATTCGGCTCAATGGCCAGTGATTCCAATGTGCTCATAAGCTAATTCTCCTTGGTGCAGCCCCTTCTCAGGATTCATTATGTTCAGCAATCCGTCCTAAAATTGCTTCAAATCTCTTCTTGAGCAGAGCCTTTAATTCAGTGACGTTTTTATATTCAGGAACATTATGCACCGAAAGGTCGAAATGGAGTTTAGTCCCCTGTTTCCTATAAAGTATAGGGCGTTTATTCATTGCGTGTGCGTAGCCTACTTCATAATACACATTTGGCCTTTCTCCTGTAAGGTCTGCGATTAGAAACTCGGATTCAGCGATGTGTTGGAGGATTATATCTGTTATCTTGTCTTGATGTTCGACATCATCTGCGCGCACAGCCTGAATATTGAAACTACTACAGACTTCTTTGATTGCATTGCTTACATCTTCTAGCTCGGGCTGCGAGGGATCCATCCACATTATAATGAATGCTGTATTGGGACGATAGTAGGCTTGTTGACAAGGAACAGATAAGGTTTGTATTTCAACGGAAGCGGGCCCCAACCTTCTGTAAAATAGGTTAATCAATGTCTCTATACCTTCGTAACTCAAGTATTGATCAAACGCCCTTTCGTTCTCGATTCCTATAGTTTCATAGCCCATTTTCTTGCCCGATTCTACATACGGAGTGGCAAATTCCTGAAAAGAACCGAGCTGATGTAAAAAGCTCTCAAAGATCATTGCCACCTCCTTCTTAGGGATATTTGTTGAAGCAGCAACTGACTCAGCAGTAAAAATCCTAGTTTTATGATTCTTGACAAGCATATCTCTGATGCAAATGATTACTTGATCTGTTTTCTTGATTAGATCGCTTTCAGGGTCAATATGCCATATCCCAGGCAGAGTGATACTAGAGCCGTTTAGAACTAAGCGGCGATCAATCTGAAAAGGATTAAAGCCTCTTGGTAGTTTATTCCATAGCTCCGCCTTTAATGCCCTGGTATCAATTTCCTCGCCCTTTTTCAACTTAAAATAGAGGGCGTTCATCCAGATTTTGTCCGATTCAGATAGAGGAATTGTTGGGAAGTTGTAAGTCATTTTTACTCCTCTTTGCAAAGCTAAGCATGATCTTCTGCTGCAAACCTCTGACTTCATCTTGGCTGTATTGTTTCATCCGCAGAAGGCCGGATCGTATCGTCAGGGCCGAGCGAATATTGCAGCGCCGCCATGCGCGCCTGCGCCCGCGCGATGTCGCGTAGGGTGATAATGCCGAGCAGGCGCGTATCATCCACGCGCGAGACGACGGGCACTTGCGATAACTCGCGCTGCGCCAGTTTCAGCACCACCGTGTCCAGCGTTTGGTCAGGGTGCGAGTGTACGACCTTTTGGGTCATCGTCTCAGAAATCATCACCGCTTCCCTGCCCTCTGCTTCAAACCGGCGCAGATCGTTCGTCGTAATCAATCCTACAAGTCGCCCGTCGCGCAACACAGGGTAGCCGGTGAACTCGAGCCGCCCGACTATGTCCAGCGCTTCTCTTACCGTGATGTCGTCCGGCAGCGTCACGACATCCTGCGTCATCACCGAGGCAGCGGTAATGCGCGACAGCGCGTCTGTGCTCGGCTTGGTTTGCAGGTGAATGCCGTCCTGAAACAGGAAGCCTTCGTAGATCGACAGCGGCATCAAGCGCGAGGCGACTGTATAAGCGATGGCGTTGGCGATCATCAACGGCAGGATGATCTCATAGTTATATGTCATCTCGAAGATGAGCAGGATCGAAGTGATCGGCACGCGGATGACGGCGGCGAACATCGCGCCCATGCCGACCAGCGCGAACGCGCCGCGCGCAAATTCTGCGGACGGATCAATATGAGTCAGGCCGTGCCAGACTGCCGCACCCAGCATGCAGCCGACGAACATCGAAGGGCCGAGCACGCCGCCTGACATCCCTGCGCCATAGCTGAACGCCGACGCCAGAACCTTCGCCACCAGTAAGGCGATGACGGCTTTCAAGACGAGATTATCTTTGCCTTGCAGTACGTCGCCGAGGAATTCATAGCCGATGCCGAGCGCGTGCGGCTGCCAGAGTCCAATCGCGCCGATGATTGTCCCGCCGAGCGCCGGCTTGCCCCACGACGGAATATGGACGCGCTCGCGGAAAAACATTCGCAGAAACAAAATGAGCTTGGCGAAGATGACACCGACGATGCCGGCAACGATGCCGAGCGCCGCATAAGCCAGCAACTCCGTCGGATGGTTGAGCGCGTAGATGTTCGCACCAATGAACAGCGGATGCGCGCCCAGCAGCCAGCGCTCAATCGTCGCGGCGATCACCGCGGCGATCACGATGGAGGCGGCGAGTTTCTGATTGAGGTCGCCGATGATCTCTTCAAGCGCAAAGGTGACGGCGGCAATCGGCGTATTGAAGGCGGCGGCGATGGCGGCGGCAGCGCCGACCGGCAGTTGATTCATCTGCTTGCGGCGCGGGATCATAAACATGCGCGAAATGACGTTCGACAGCGCCGCGCAGATTTGCACGGTCGGGCCTTCGCGTCCGAGGCTCGCGCCCGAACCGACGCAGAGCGCCGAGATGACGGCTTTGCCAGCAGCGACGCGCATCGGCACTTTGCCGTAGTTCATCACGTAAGCGATCTTGACTTGTGGAATGCCGCTGCCGCGCGCGTCGGGAAAAAAGAAATGCAGCAGCAAGCCTGCAAGCAGGCAGCCGCCGATGGTCACAAAGAAAATCCAGAAGACGCGGCCCGGCCCTTGAACAGCAAGCGCGCGATCAATCATGTATTCGGAAGCCAGGCGGATGAGCTTGTGATAAGCGACGGCGACCAGCCCGCAGGCGATGGCGATGGTGACCGTGAGGATGAAGTATTTCTGATTCGCAGGGAGACGCACCCGCTGGAAAAGCCGTGTCGCGCCTAACTCAATCTGATACCACTTTGTCGCGCGTTCTGCTTGTTGCACTTACTTATTCAATAAAGCATATCGCCGATGATTGCAACTACTCGAAAGTAAAAAGTAATGAGCCGGATCAATAGACAGGATTTGCCTATCTATCCATTCCCC
>JBBWZK010000355.1:0-2783 GCA_039648975.1 Blastocatellia bacterium | reverse complement strand
CTCCAGCGCGGCGGCAATATCGCATAGCCATATAGGACGGAAAGCGCCATGTCTTAGCAGATGGATGCACAGTATGCGCAGATGATCTTCCAGACTCAACACACGCACATCGATCTCACCGAGACTGACGATCTGCGAGGCGGCGCATAATTGATCGGCGGGCAGATCATCCAGCTTGGCGAATCCTTCATGCAGATCTACATGGTACTTATGATATTCAGGATTTCGCATCACGGCGACGGCCTTGGGGTATTGCTCTGGCCGGAAACAAAGATCAATATCGCCGTAGGGACGCAATGCGGTTTCGGGATAGAGCCGAGCCATTGCCCAGCCTTTGACCAGGATCGGCTCCACGTCAGCCAAACGCAGAAGCGTGATCACTTCTTGAATTTCGCGCTCGTGTAAAGCCGCGCGTATCGCATGAAAGCGGTAGGCTTGCTGAAGCTCGCAAGCGACTGGAGAGGTTTGCAGGTGAGAATGGCGGACTCGCCACCAGCCTAATGCGCCGGCTCCTGATCCGAGCAGCAGCGGCGCTACTTCATTCAGTTCTTCGACGGTGAAGTCGAGCGCCGGAGGGTCACTGCGCCACGCTCCGACTAATGCCTTTGCGACCAGAGCGCCATTGTCTTTATTACCCATGAACCAGCCGTGACGCTCAAGGCGTGCGCTCTGTCCAGGAACGACTCATTCGAATCCCGATTTTAAGGAACGCAGGTGCTTGAAACGCATCTGGGCGGACATCCCGGTGTTGCGATACACGAGGCATCACCGGAGCAAACGATTGCGCAGGTCACGGCTTCGACGGCGCGCGGCGCGACGATGGAGGTCACCAGTGGCAAGCCAACTGCGGCTGCCCAGCCGATCTTCCTTAGCACTTTTCGTCTGCTGATGTTGCCCTGCGTCCTTACTCTGTTTGCGCCATCGCCGAGCAGGCGAGCTTTTTGCAATTGCTCTATAGCCAGCCAGACGAATTCTTCATCTACGGGCGCTTTCAGTTCATGCTCTACAAGCCCGGCTATCTGTGCGATAGTGGTCTTCCCATCACAGTGTCGCCACACCAGGGCAGCCGTATGGTTGAGGCAATGGGCCTTGTACCGCTCACGGTCATAGACCAGCACCTCTTCGGCCAGTTCCTGGACAATCAACCCTTCTTCTCTTGCTGCCGGCAGGCTTTGTTCGTTCTTATCTTTCATCATCAGCTCCAGAAATTTGAGTAGAGGTTATCACAGGCGACATCCAACCGAGAACTCTCAGCGGTTATACCCTTACAGGGCATTATTGTCAACCAGATTGCTGGCATTCTTCTCCAGTGTATTCAAGATGAAATCAACCACCTGCGGCGTTTCGCCGCGCCTGCCCTTCAAGACCAATGACTCAGCAACTACCCGGCGAAGCGTGGCCAGCGCCGCTTGCGGCTCGCGCCGTGCCGACACCGTATTTTCAAGCATAGCCAGCGCGCCTTCGCCCGCAGACAAGCGGCGCGGTCGCCACGTCGCGCCCGATTTATACTGGCTGACGATGACTAAGGCAACCGGCAAAGGCCTTGCGCCGCGTTTGCCGCCCAGCGTCTCGACCGCATAGCGCGTCGCCCGTTCAAACTGGCCGCGCTCGCGAATGCCGAGCAGCCGCGCGTAAGGATGCACGCGTCCGGCAGTGTCAAGCACAGCATATTCATCCGAGTAGTAAGCGCAACCGGCCTTTACCAGGGCTGCCGTGAGCGTCGTCTTGCCGCTGAAACTGCGCCCCGGAATGACGACCGCCTGGCCGCGCCAGCCGACGACACCTGCATGTACAAAGACGCGGCGCGGCGACATCTCGGCGACGTAGAGTTGGACATCGCCCTCTAAAGCGGTTGCCGCCTGCTCGAACTGCGGTACGCGAACCAGGCGTTCGCCATTGGCATAGATCAGATGAGAAAGTTGCAGGCCGCGCCGCTTGCCTTCGCCACCGGCAATGATCGAATAGAGCCGCTCGACGACGGGCGACTTGGCGAGCTTCCACGAGGGCGGCAGCCAGGGTAGATACTGTGCGATCACGCCCGGCTGATTCGCGCGAATGCCGATACGCACGCCGTAAGCAATGACCGCGATGCCTTCCGCCCAGTTCAAGCGATCCAGTTTCGGCATACCGCGCGAATCACCATTCAATCGCGGAAAGCGCGCCTGCAACACTCAAGCCCTCCTCCTGGCTTGCGCTGCCGGCAAGCACAGCCGTTTGTAATCAATCAGACAAATACCTCCAGGGAGAGGTCATTTTCATTTTGCGCAATTTCAAGGCTGAAAGGATCAGGCATCCAATGATCCCGATGTCGAAAAGCAGGCGAAGTAGCAGGAGCAAATGTGAATCGGCTAGAGGTTGATGAGACGATTTGTCGACATTGCCTGAATCGATTCTTCCCTCGCATCAAACTGATCTTTGTCAGAGCTATCGATAAGGCAAGGACTATAAGGCAGACCTCATAGTCCTTGCCCGCGCCAAAGCGGATCAGGGCTTGGCCACAATCGGCACATCGCCACTGGTGCCCCAGTTCACCTGCATCGTCGAGCCGTTCGAACTCTTGATGATGAACCATGTGCCCGTCGATGGTCGCCATACAGCGATGTCGGTCTTGCCGTCGCCGTCGAAGTCTGCCGGCACAGGCACGTCCGTGCTGACGCCCCAGCCGACCGTCGTCGTCGAGCCGTTCGAGCTATTGAGTATCCACCAGACGCCCGTGCTGGGCCGCCAGATGGCAATGTCAGTCTTGCCGTCGCCATCATAATCTGACGGCTCAGTCAGATCGC
>JBBWZK010000339.1:0-17085 GCA_039648975.1 Blastocatellia bacterium | reverse complement strand
CAACATCATAGTTCAAAAATTCAGCGGTCGTTGGCAACTCAATAATTCAGAGGAACCGGCAAGGCGCACGGTGCGCCTCGCCCTCCTGCAATCATCAGCCGAAGAAATAGGCTTCGAGCGTTTCGGCATACAACACGGAGCCGAGCACGAGTTCATCTATGATGACGAATTCGTTGGGCACGTGCGCCAGCTTGTCGTCGCCCGGATAATGCACCACCGAGGTGATGCCGGCGAAGAACAGGTTCTTGGCCACCGTGTTGCCGCCGAAGGTTTCGTACTTCATCGGCAGATTCAATCGCCGCGCCGCCGTGTCGAAGCTGCGCACGATAATCGAATTCTTATCTGACAAATGCGGCTCGGTTTCATGCAGCACCTTGACGCTCAACTCGGCGTCGGGCGAGCGATGGCGCGCCGCATTGAGTTTCTCTTCGACCTTGGTGAGCACCTCTTGTTTGCTGATGCCGCCAGGCAGACGGAAATCAATCGTCGCGCGCGCCACTGCCGGCACGGTGTTGGTCGACGAGCCGCCCGTAATCGTGCCGACGTTCATCGTCCAGCCGTCGAAGGCGCGGTCGAAGTTGGCGCCCAGGTCGAGCGACTTGATCTCGGCGAGCGCTTCGGCGAGCGGGATGATGGCATTGCGGCCAAGCTCAGGTGTCGAGCCGTGCGCCTGTACGCCGCGACTTTCAAGCTCGACCCAGAGAATGCCCTTTTCGCCATAGATAGATAAATCCATGCGACCGCCATCGGGAATGATGGCGACATCGAATTTCACGCCGCACTCTTCGACGAGATAGATGATGCCGAGTTCGCTGCCGAGTTCTTCATCGGCGGCGGCAATCAGATAGATCGTGCCGTCGAAGTCTGCATGTTCGGCGAGGAAAGCTTTGCAGGCAGCGTAAGCGCAGGCGAACGATCCCTTGTCGTCGAGCGTGCCGCGTCCGTAGATGCGCCCGTCTTGAATCGTTGGCTCGAAGGGCGGCGTGTTCCATTGCTCCAATTCGCCCGGCGGCACTACGTCCATGTGCGACACGAAGCCGATGGATTTCGCACCCTTGCCGATGCGCCCGACGATGTTGGTGCGGCCCGGCTCTTTTTCGTAGTAAGCGATCTCCATGCCGAGTTGTTCCATCGAGCGCGTGACGATCTCTTTGCAAAGATATTCATTGCCCGGCGGGTTGACGGTGTTCTGGCGGACGAGTTCGCAGACGATTTCGACGATCTCGTCGCGGTCGATGTGTCCGGCAAATTTCGATTCCATAGCTGCTTCCTTTCACGGCGCTTCTGAGATGACAGAGAGGCCGTCTACGCCAACATAATGATTCCGGTTATGTGTCACAAGGGGAATGCCGTAATAGAGCGCAGCCCGCGTATCCCATTTGAACATGAACGAGACAACATCTGTGTCTACAACGACGTGCGTTATCAAGGTAGCTTCCTGTCACTCGATTCGCTTCGCCACTTTCGGATGGTGGCAATGAAGTCATCGATGCTCTCATCCTCCGGCCAGAAATCAGCCTTTGCCAGAAGCGCATCGAAGTCGAGCGGCTTGATGCCCTGCGCTTCGGCTTGTTTGATGAGCCGCGCCAGCGCCTCGCGTTGCTCTGGCGTGCGATTATGTTCGAGCATCTCTTCATCTATGCCGGGTGTGATGTTCGCCATTGCAATCACCTCTTTAACGATATAAGCACAAGCTTGCTGGTAATCAAGGCAACTTCCTGCGGCGGCTTTCGCTGCGCCATCTTTCGCGTGCTTCAAGGAATTCATCAACGCTTTCATCTTCCGGCCACGCATTGGCCATTGCATCTAGATCTTCCTTCGTCAATGGCTTGATACCTTGCGCCTCGGCCTGTTTGAGCAGTCGCGCCCATGCTTCGCGTTGTTCCGGTGTACGGTTGCGTTCGAGTGCTTCTTCGTCTATGACATCGGCCATCGCCATCACCTCCCTTGCCTCTGTCAACTTGAGTATAGACCGATGCGCGCGGCCAGCGAAAGCGGCGCACGATGGCCGATCCAAGGCGGCGATTAAAACTCTTGAACTGGTCTGATCGCCATGCTATAACAGGCTCACCCCACAAATGCCCCTGCGGTTGCCAGAGTCAATCGCCCTGCCGGACGTTTTGTAATGAAGCTCGCAAACGTTCGCTTTGAAAACCAAACGCAAGTCGTCGCGCCGGTTCTGGCAACACTCCCCTTGCCTCGGTCTTTCGTTTAAGGAGAAGGAATGGCGGCTCCGGTCGTAATGTACGAAGAGGAATATGGGCAGCTGAAGAACGTCATCACGCGATTGTGCGCCGATGCGAACGCCAAGTTCGTTTTCCTGGTCGATAAAAACGGGCAGCAGATCGCCGCGCACGGAGAGATGCTCAACCTTGACACCACCAGCCTCGCCAGCCTGACGGCGGGCAACGTCGCCGCCACCGATGGGCTGGCGCACCTGATCGGCGAACAGGGTTTCCCTGTTCTGTCGCACGAAGGCGAGCGCGACAATATTCATATTTCCATCGTCGCCAACCGGGTGATTCTGGTCGTCATCTTCGATGAGCGCTCCAGCCTCGGACTGGTGCGCCTGCGCGTCAAACGCGCCACCGCTGAAATGAATGCGATCTTCGAAGCGATTGACCACAAGGTCGACCGCGAGCGCGAGATGGGCTTTGCGCTCGATTCGCCGTTTGCCGAGATTACCGAAGAAGACATTGACGCGCTGTTCAGTTAGCCTGATTTGGATTGCCCCTCAAGCGTGAACGCTCCGGGAGATGGCCCCGACCTCACCGGCATTGCCATAAGGGATACAAGCCTTGACGTTCATCAACTACGCATCGCGCGAGATCAATTGCAAAATCGTTTATTATGGGCCGGGCCTCGGCGGCAAGACCACCAACCTGCAATTCATCTACGATTCGACCGCCCAGCAGGCCAAGGGCAAGCTCATCAGCCTGGCGACGGAAACCGACCGCACTTTGTTCTTCGATTTCCTGCCGCTCGACCTCGGCACGGTGCGCGGCTTCAAGACACGCTTTCATCTTTACACAGTGCCAGGCCAGGTCTTCTACGACGCCAGCCGCAAGCTGATCTTGAAAGGCGTCGACGGCGTCGTCTTCGTCGCTGACTCGCAGCGCGAGCGCATGGATGCGAACGCTGAATCTCTCTTCAATCTCGAATTGAATCTCAAGCAACATGGCTACGAGCTGTCGAAGTTGCCTTACGTGGTGCAACTGAACAAGCGCGACCTGCCGAACGTCGTCGCCGCCGAAGAGTTGAAAGCCGAGTTGCTTCGCAAAGACGAGCCGGTCTTTGAAGCGGTCGCCTGTCGCGGCGTCGGCGTCTTCGACACGCTCAAGGCGGTCGCCAAGCAAGTGCTGATGGAGCTGCGCAAAAACAGCGGCGGCTAAAAAGAGGCGTTATGAATAAGCGACTCCTGCTCGCCATCGCCTTTGCCTTGATCGGGCTCAACTGGCAAACAGCGATTGCACAGCAGTCTCCTGCGCGTCCGAGCCACGCGCCGCAACTCACCTCTGACGATCTCTTGCCGGCGGCGAATCCATCGCCCGCGCCAGTGGCCGATGAAGCACGGCCAACCGCCAGTGCGTCGAAAAACTGGTCGCGCCATGCGTTTGTCGATCTGGGCGTGTCCATCGAATTTTCCGGTAAGCCACCGGCCCCGATGACCTATCCAAAGCCGTTTCCAGAAAACAATCTCTTCGATAGTCAGACCAAAGCGCAGGGATTTCGCGGCAACGGCTGGATTTTAATCGTCACACGCCTCTCCGCCTTCGCCAAACCAACCCGCGATAATCTGGTCAACTTCGCCGGCGGTCTGGTGAATCGCCTCAGCGTCGACGCGCAGGAGTATCTTCCTGAGCCCGGCCCGGAGCCGAACTTTCGCATCCGCGGCACGCGAAACAAATCTGATGGGCAGTGGGGATTCAGCGTGCGCTTTGTCACACAGGGCAAGCGTGTCTGGCTGGTTATGACGGAGTGCCGGCAGACAGATGAACAGGCATGTGCGGAAGCCCTTCATATACTCGACTCCGTCAGAATCAGTTTGTAAGCTGTGCTAACCCATATCGCATGGCAGTCATCCGCATGAATCCGTGATGATCGAGCTTGAGGCGCGATGTCTGATCATCGCGTCATCGTCGCCGCTTTCCCTGCTGCAAGTTTTTCGCTTGACTCTCATTTCTGCCAAACATACCATGCTGCCGCGTCCAAAGCAGCGCTCATTATCCAAGCGATCTCATTGCGGAATTCTTCACACTTTTTTCTGGACGCCGCCGGTTTGCGGATTTCAGAGCGGGATGCTTCGTTCATTCATCAGCCCTGTCGCGGCAAAACCGAGCGACCGTCGTTGAAAATTCAAAGCGGCTCAATGCCTGACGAGCCCATGGACGCGGCTTTCATCAGGCGCTCTTCGATAAGCTGGATTCGCTGCGTGTGCAAATCAAACGACCTTGCGTAAGGAGGAAGCCCCCTTGGACGAAGCCGTCAACCGCTCATCGCGTCTGCGTCGCATCGTATTTGATCTCTGGCTCGGCGCTTTCCTGATCAGCCTGTTCCTAATCATCTGGCTGCCGCCTGGCGATGCGGCAAGCGTGCTCGACACATCGCCAGCCGCAAACGGCTCGCCGGGTAACGTGCTGCCGATGCAAGGCACGAGCATTCTTGTCACCCTCAACGGCTCGATCAGCACAAGCGATCCGACCTTCACAGGTCAGCGCCATTTTCGCTCCAACACTCTAGGAGATCGAATCTGCCAGCCGTTCGGCGTGACCGGCGCGCGCCATTATGATCAGTACTTCTTCGTCAACACTTCGCCGCTGCCACAGCAGATAAGCGTCGGCTTCCACTCGAATTGCGGATTCAATACCTACACCGCCGCTTTCAGCCCGCAATTCGACCCGAACGACATCTGCGCAAATTATCTGGCCTCTGCCGGCAACTCGGGTGATGTGAACTGGAGCTTCATGGTCTGTGGCAACAGCCAGTTTTCAATTGTCGTCTACGGACTTGAACCCGGCGTGACATGCAGCGGTTATCAACTGGCGGTTGGCGGCACGAGCGCCATCGTGTTCAGCGGCCCGCCTGCCAACTCGCCGAGCCAGCCGCCTGTAGATGGCGAGATCGGGCCATTTACGCGGACGGATATAACGCCCAAACAATTGCGGCGCGGCAATCGCGCGCGGGCTGGCCGGACGCTCAACGCGCCGCCGCCCGCCTTCGCCTCGCCGGCGACAGTGCTGCCGCTACAGGCGACGCCGCTGGTCGCATCCATCACCGACTCGATTGATTTCACCGAGCCGACCTTTAACGGGCCGCGCCACCTCGGCAGCGCCATTATCGGCTCCCCCAACTGTTCAACCTTCCCGCCCATCGGCACGCGCTACTACGACGAATACTTTTTCATGAACAACTCGCCGATGAATCAAAAAGTCTTCGTCAGTTTCACCACAGGCTGTGGTCTGGGGGGCATTTTTATGGCAGCCTTCAGCCCGCAGTTTAATCCGAACGACATCTGCGCCAACTACATCGGCGGCGTGAACGGATACCAGACCGTCAACTGGGAATTCACCGTCTGTCCCAACACGCGATTCTCGATTGTCGTCTATAATGAAAGGCTGGACCAGCGGTGCGCTGGTTATTTCTATCAGGTCTTCGGCAACGACATCAGTTTCATCGGCACGCTCACAGACATGGCGGTCGTCAAGACAGGGCCGTCGGGCCCGGTCGCCGCCGGCAGCGATGTCACCTACCAGATCACTGTGAGTAACAACGGGCCGCAGCGCGCCGACCAGATACTGCTCACCGACGCGCTGCCGCACGGCACGACGTTTCTGTTTTTGAACCTGTTGACCAGCATCAGCCCGGCGTTCACGCCGGTTTGCACAACGCCGCCGGTCGGCGGCACGGGAACCGTTAATTGTTCGATGTCGCTGCCGGCGGTGCCGGGCACAGGGATTCCGACATCCTTGCAATTCGCGCTCGGAGTGCATGTCACGACGCTGGCGGGCGTGACGCTATCGAATACCGCGACCGTCTCGCATCAGGGAATTGATCCGAACCCGGCCAACAATACGTCCACGACAACGGCAGGCGTCAGCGGCGGTTTCGACCTCTGCTTGCAGGATGAAGCGAACGGCAGCATTCTCCGCTTCAACTCGATCACAGGCGCTTACCAGTTTATCAATTGCAAGAAAGGCATCGCGCTGGCGGGCACAGGCCAGGTAAAAAGAGCCGGATGCAAGACGGATTTTTTAGCCACCGGGCCTGATCCCAAACGGCCTGATCGCAACATCACGGCTTCGGTCAACACCTGCACACAGCAGGGGAGCGCGACGATTAAGCTTCTCGCGTCGGGGTTAACGTTTACGATTCAGGATGCCGATCTGCGCAACAATACCTGCGCCTGTCCCTGAGATGACGGCTCGTTGAGCCAGGCGAAAAGCCAAAGCTGCGAAGGCGCTCTTTCCGGGCTTCTCGCCTGGCCGTTCAAGCCGTTTGTAGTTTCTGCCACAGTTCACAGGCTCCGGCTGCTTTCGCCGCAGATTAGCGGCCTGCTGCTTTCTGCTTGAGCATCTCGATGCGCGACTGGGCCTGCTCGATGATTGCCCGTTCAGATGCCTGCGCCACGACCGCCTGCCATTCGGCGATAGCTTTTCCCATCTGCTCTTCGGCTTCGTAAATCTGCGCGAGTTGGCGGTGACACTCAAGACAATTGCCGGATGACTGCTGCAAGGCGAGCAGCAGTCGCCGGCGTGCCTTGTGCATCCTGCCCTTGCCCGTATAGTTGCGCGCTTGCGCCAGCAAGCCTTCGACAGTCTGTTTGGTCTCATCTTCATCGCCGCGCGCACGTTTGAATGCCTGGCGGGCTTCGCGCGAATACGGGTTGAGTTCCAGCGCCGCATCGGCTTCGCGCTGCGCGTCCGGCGCGTTGCCTTCCATCAGCAAGGCTTCGGCCATCAACCAGTGGGCGTTGGCAAAATAGGGGTCGAGCTTGAGCGCCTCGGTGGCATAATCGCGCAGCTTGGTCTGATCGCCGGAAAGCCAGGCAAGATAGGCGAGCAGCATATAACTCGAATCGGGCGTCAGCGTGTGAGCCAGCGACGCTTGCGCCGCCGCACGCGCCTCGCTGATGGCGGCGGCACGCGCCGCCGTCAACCGGTCAGCTTCGGCTTTTGAAATATTGGTTACATTCAGTCTGGCCTGCGCGTAATCGGCAAACAGGGCCAGCGAGCGCGCCAGCTCGAACTGATAAGCGCCGGTCGGATCAACGCTGTTTGCCGCGCGCTGGCCCGCCGCCAGCGCGCCCGCGAAGTCGCCAGCGCCGGCGGCGGCATAGGAGCGGCGCATCTCCGTGTCTGCGCGCAGCAGAGCGAGCGCATACCACAAAGCGGCAAACAGAACGATGAGGCCGGCAAAAGCAATCGCGCCAGTCCGCCATCGTGATGGCAGCGATGTTGCGGCATCGGGCTTGAGCGTTCGTTCGCTCTGCCCGCTGTCGCTTGCCGCCGTCTGTGCAGCGGCGGTTGCCACATTGAAGGCGGCTTGCGCCAACGCGGCGAACGCAAAGAAGTACAAGCCCGTCGAAATCTGATCAAAGATGAAAACGTTATGTATAGTCACGGCCACGAGCGCCGAGAGGATACCGGCGCAGGTGATTTTCATCTCTTTATCCGCAGCTCGGCGGCGAGCGCGCACCAGCAGGGCCAGCGCCGAAGCCAGCACGGCAACATAGAGAATGGCGCCCGGCAGGCCATAAGAAATAGCCGCGTCAAGGTAAGCGTCGTGTGAACTTTCGTTGTTGGTTTGCGGCGCAAGCTCGGCAAGCTCTTTCGATTTGTATGGCAGAAAGGCGCGGCGAAAGCCTTCGGAGCCGCAGCCCACGAGCCCATAAGCCGGTAACATCGGCAGCGAGTCGCGCCACAGCAACGTGCGGCCTGATCCGCTTGTGCCTTCGGCCAGGGCGACGCGAGCGCGCGCGACGAGGTTGCGCGAAGCCGGATTGAGAACGATCAGGATAACCACTGCAATAACGATCAAAGCCGCGACTGCCGCGCGCCGCCGCGTCTGGCGGTTGCGCAAAACCAGAGTCGACTCTTTGCTGGAGATCGCCGTCAGCGCGAAAGCACCTGCGCCAACCAGCAGCCCGACGATTGCGCCGCGCGTGCCGCTGAAGATGATGACCAGAATCGACAGCGCCACGGTGATCAGCGCCAGCAAGCGCTCTCGGCCTCGCGAAGCAAGCGCCACCGCCGCGCTCACCGGCGTGGTATACAGCAGAAAGTTGCCGAGATAATCGGCATGTCCAAGTGTGCTGATGACGCGAACGATGCGTCCGGCGGCGGAATCATAGGTATACAAACTCGCAGACATAAAGGGGTCGCGGCCAAAGAACTGCGCGAAGGCATAGGTCGCAACAATCAAGCCGGTGAGGGTAATTGCCCAGAGCATGGCTTGCAGCCGCGCACGCGCATTGCCAATGCCGATGATGAGACTCAAGCAGCAGATCAAAAAGCCAATGCGCGTCATCAATCCCATCAGGTTCTCAAAGCTGCCGCACAGCGCGACACGCGGCGCAATGCCGAAGATGGACGAGACGGCCATCGCCCCAACATACAGACAAACGAGGATGACGTGCCTTGAGCGGAGGGCGCGCAATCCGCCGCCGCTTTGCGGCAACGTCATCAACCCCATCAGCCCGGCAAGCGCTGCCGCGCCCACCAGCAGCAACGCAAACTTGGGCAGCGTAAACATTCGATGAACCGTTGTGCTGAAGGCCAGCGGCACGAGCGCCAGCAAGGCAAGACTCGTCCAGAAAATGATCGAGCGAACGTCACGGCTGGCTGCTTCAGTTGCAGAGACCCGCTGGCGCGATGACTTCATAACGTTTATGAGATTAAGCGAACTCTGATCAGGGCGGCAATAGAGCAATCGGCCAATCAGTGTGAGAGATAACGAAGCGCCTGCCGCCTTATAGATCGGATTTCACATCGGTGTAGGGCATAGGAGAAGCGGCCTGTTTTGGAGTGCGGCGACTGCTCGCCGCTTTGTTGCAATCGAATGCTGCACAGCGCTGACCAGTCACCGCACTCCAAATTGCACCGCTTGCCCTACATCCCATCGCAAGCCGATCTAAACAGCAAGAGGCGGCGCAGGCTATGTGAAACTTGCGCCGCCTCTTTGTAGCAAAGCTCCTAAGAATCGATTGAACGGTTCAACGATGCGCCGCACGGCGCGTTACTGCGCCGCCAGGTGCTCGTTGACGCCTTTGACGATGTCGCCGACGGTTAAGAATTTTGGAATGGCGTCGTCGGGTATCTTAATCTTAAAGGTTTCTTCCAGTCGCAGGGCGATGTTGAGCGCGTCGAGCGAATCGGCGCCGAGATCTTTCATGAGGTGCGTTGCCGGCATCAGTTGATCGCGCTCGACGCGCAGTTCCGCGACGATAAGGTCCTTTACCGCGTCCTCGATGGACTCAACCGCTTGTCTGGTCATAGTTCTTTATCCTTCAATTCAGCCGTCTCCGCGATGTCGAATTTGGGGCCTGGATTTGAACTTCAAGGCGTACAGTTTACCCTTGATAAGCGCGCACGACAAGCACGGCGTTGTTGCCGCCGAAGCCGAACGAATTCGACATCGCGGTGCGCAGCCGGGCGTTGCCGCTTATGTGGCGCGCGCCTTCGGTGATATAGTCGAGGTCACATTGCGGATCGGCTTCCTCGTAGTTGATCGTCGGGGGGAGAACCTGACTGTCAATCGCCAGCGCCGTGGCGATAAACTCAATCGCGCCTGCCGCGCCCATCGAATGGCCGATCATCGATTTGATCGAGTTGATCGGAATTTCGTGCGCGCGGCTGCCGAACACGCGCTTGATGGCTTCGGTCTCCGATTGATCGTTGAGCTTGGTGGCGGTGCCATGGGCGTTGATGTGATCGATCTCTGCCGCCGCGACGCCGGCATCTTTGAGCGCGCGAAGGATGGCATTGGCTTCGCCGTCGGGGTCTGGAAAGGTGATGTGCGCGGCATCCGCCGTCGAACCGTAGCCGACGAGCTCTGCATAAATATGCGCGCCGCGTTCAACCGCCAGTTCTAGGGCTTCGAGCACGATGATGCCCGCGCCTTCCGACAGTACGAAGCCGTCACGGTTGGCGCTGAACGGCTTGCAGGCGCGTTCAGGCGGATCGTTCTTCGTCGACAGCACGCGCATATCTTTCCACGCATCCATGACGACAGGGGTGACGGGAGCGTCAGCGCCGCCGGCGATCATGCGGTCGGCGTGGCCGTAGCGAATCAGATGAAACGCCTGGCCGATGGCGTTCGCGCCCGACGAGCAGGCGGTCGTCACCGTCAGGTTGGGGCCGCGCGTCTTGAAGCGTATGGCGATGTTTGAAGACGACGCGTTGTACATGGACTTCGGGATGGCAATCGCCGAACGCCGGCCTCTGCCGTTTGAAAAGAAAGCGCCGCAGTATTCTTCAATCGAGCCCTGCCCGCCGAAGCCTGTGCCCAGAATAACGCCGACCTCGTAGCTGTCGAGTTGCCCGTTGGTCAGGCCGGCTTCGCGCGTCGCCATGCCGGTTGCGGCAATGGCCATCTGCGAGACGCGATCCAGCCGCGCCATTTCGCGCTCGTCGAAAAAGTCGAGCGGGCGAAAGTCGCGGCAGACGCCGGCAATGTTCGTTCTTAGATTAGAGGTGTCGAACTCTTCAATGCGCACAATGCCGCTGCGCCCCGCCTTGAGCGCCGCCCAGACGGCTTCGCGCCCGCAGCCCACGGGCGTGATCAAGCCAATCCCTGTTACCACAACTCGTCTCATAACGTTGCGTGATGCGTGATGCGTGATGCGTGAATGAATGCGTAGCGGGCCAGTTCCTGGGCAGCGGCATTTTCACGCATCACGCATCACTGAATGATCTCCATCTTTCTGCCGATTCGGTGCATGGCTTCAAGCAGGCGTTCGACGTGTTCGTCATTGTGCGTCGCCATGCAACTGATGCGAACGAGGCTGTGCGCCACCGCCGGCGCCAGCACAGGGTTGGTGTAGATGCCTTCGCTCATCAATTCCCAGAAGAAGCGGCAGACGAGCACTTCATCATCGACCACCACCGGAATGATTGGCGTGATGCCGTTGAAACTTTCATGCGGCTCGATCAGCTTGTAGCCCATCGCCCGCAGTTCGTGTTTCAGTTTCGCGCTCGTATCGAGCAGTCGCGTGCGCAGTTCCGGCTCGCGCTCGATGATCTCGATGGCTTTCAAGACGGCGGCGGCGTTGGCCGGCGCGAGTGATGCAGAATAGACAAACGCCCGGCTGTGATGCTTGATGAATTCGATGACCTCGCGGCGCGCGGCGATGAATCCGCCGATGGAGGCGAACGATTTCGAGAACGTCCCCATCACCACGTCAACATCGTTTTCAACCTGATAATGCTCTGCCGCGCCGCGCCCGTGTGCGCCAAGCACGCCGATGCCGTGCGCTTCATCAACGTAAACCCGCGCCCCGTGCTGGCGGGCCAACCGCACGATCTCAGGCAGATTGGCTGTGTCGCCTTCCATCGAGAAGACGCCGTCGACGACGACCAGGCGGCCTTCGTCCGGCGGCAGGCTTTCGAGGACTTTTTCAAGGTCGCGCATGTCGTTGTGGCGATAGCGCGTCGTGCGCGCGAACGAGGCGAGACAGCCGTCGAGCAAGGAGGCGTGGATATTGCGGTCGGCGATGATCACATCGCCTTTCTGAGCAATCGTCGACAGCGCGCCGAGATTGGTTTGAAAACCTGTGCCGAAGGCCAGCGCCGCTTCGCGTTTCATAAATCGCGCCAGCGTCTCTTCCAGACGAACGTGCAGATCCATGGTGCCGTTGAGCATGCGCGAGCCTGAGCAGCCCGTGCCGTATTGTTTGACGGCTTCGATGGCAGCGGCTTTGACTTCTGTTCTTGTCGTCAACCCCAGATAGTTATTCGAGCCGAACATCAGCACGCGGCGGTCGCCCATAATCACTTCGGCTTCGCCCGTATCAACAGCGCCGGAAAATTCCGTGAAGTAAGGATAGAGTCCGACGCGGCGGAATTCGTCCGCCTTGGTGTAGGACAGTGCTTTCTCGAACACATCTTTCGCGGCAATCCGCGATGGTTGTTGCATGCTGAACACCCCTCACTCGACGGAATCCTTGAACCACACAACTTATCACGAGGGATCCAAGCGAATATATGCTTCCCTGCAATGCCGAGAATTATAGCTGAAAACGGCGGCAGGGCAAGCTATAAACAGCAGTAAGCAGTAGGCAGTAAGCAGTAGGCAGTAGGCAGTTTTCAGGTCGGCGTTATACTTTGATGGCGTTTGACTGCGCAAAGGCTCGAACGCCACTGCGTAACTTCATACATCACTATTGACTGCCTACTGCCTACTGCCTACTGCTCACTATTCTTCTCGGCACCCGCTCGCTGATGCCGCAGGTGATCTCATAAGAGATCGTCCCCGCGCGGGCGGCGATCTCTTCGGCGGGGATTTCGCGTGTGCCCTGATGGCCGATGATCGTCGCTTCATCGTTGAGCGCCGCGCCATTGATGTCGGTCACGTCAACCAGGGTCAAGTCCATGCTGATGCGGCCAACGATAGGCGCGAATTCACCGCGCACCAGCACGCGCCCGCAATTGGAGAGGGCGCGCGGCAGGCCGTCTTCGTAGCCGATGGCGAGCGTCGCAATCTGGCTCTCGCGCTCGGCAATGAACGTGCCGCCGTATCCGAGCGGCGTGCCCGCGCCCAGAGTCTTCAAATGAATAATGCGCGTCTTGAGCGCCAGCACCGCTCGCCAGTCGAGCGCCGGCGTTTGCGGATTCACCACATCGCGCCACAAACCATAAAGCACACCGCCGGGCCGCACCAGATTGCCGCGCGCTTCGGGGTAAGCCAGCGTCGCCGCACTGTTGGCTTCGTGAATCCACGTCGGACGATGGCCGCGCGCACGAACCCTTGCCAGCGCATATTGAAAGCGCAGGATTTGGCGACGGGTAAACTCGTCTTTATCCGGCTTATCGGCAGAAGCGAAGTGTGTCATCACGCCGTCAAGCCGTAGATGACGGAACCTTGCAGCGCTATCGAGAAAGCTCTCAAGCTCGCCGTGCGGCACGCCGAGCCGTCCCATGCCTGTGTCGACTTTCAAATGATAAGCGGCTGTCGTGCCGCCTCGCTGCGCCGCTGCGTTCAAGCGTTCGAGCATATCCAGGCGATAGATCACCGGCGTCAGTCGCCCGGCCAGCAGCTCATCTTCCTGTCCTTCCCAGAAACCGCCGAGACAGAGCACGGGCCGCGTGATACCGGCGTCCCTGAGCCTGCGGCCTTCTTCGGGCAGAGCCACGCCGAACCAGTCCGCGCCGGCGCGTTCGAGCGCTTCGGCACAGGCAGTCGCGCCGTGTCCGTAAGCGTCGGCTTTCAAGGCCGGCATCACGGCGACGCCCGCGCCGATGGCTTGTTTGATCAGGCGAAAATTGTGCGCGAGGTGATCGAGATTGATTTCGGCCCAGGTCGGGCGACCCGGCGGCGGAACGGATGAAGAAGGCGAGATGAAGGATGAATCGCTTACGGCTTGCGGCGCGGAGTTGATGGACGAAGACGTGTCTCCTGACCCTTGCTCATCCTTCATGCTTCGCCCTCACCCTCGGCTATTCCTTCCACATGTTTTCAAAGCGCGTGAACTCTTTCAAGAAGGCCATCTGCACGACCCCTGTAGGGCCGTTGCGCTGCTTGCCGATGATCAGTTCAGCAACGCCGCGATTCTCATCCGTCTGATTGTACACTTCGTCACGATAGATGAAGCAGACGACGTCGGCGTCTTGCTCAATTGAATTGTGAGTTAAGCTACAATTTACTATAAAATTATGCACGGAATCTACAGTGAGATCATAAACTTCGGCGTCGCCGTCCAATTCAATCGAGATGATTTCATCCCAATAAACACCGCTATGTGCCAGCTTATCCAGTGCCTCTGAATGTATGGCACCTGCAATGCGTGCTGCGCGCTCACGACTGACGTTTTGTTTGTAAATCCCCGTGCCGCAGTAATGTGTTCTTATGCCATCCATTAGCTGGCGGGTTGTGATACCAGCCGTTTGCATTGCAGGTACGACAACATCTCTCCAAACCGTGCTCGGAATGATGTCTCTATTAGTATTTGCCGAACGGTTTTCAAGATATGCTGCGATTTCACGCAAAGAGTTGTTCTTGTATTCACCGACTGCGCCAATCAAATTGATGAATCGTTCGAGATCAGGCTTGCCACTCAACGAAACGTGAAATTGATCGCGCCCCTTTCCATTTTGCGACCTGCGCCTGAGCCACGCATTAATGCCGAGCCGCAGCAAAAGCGATTGTACGTCGCGCGCGAGTCGTTCGCTGCTCGATGCATAATAAACTGTCGGCGGATAAAAGCCTGGCCTCATGCGAATGCACCCGTCGGTCGCCCACAGGTGGCGCAGGAAGCGCGCGATGGCCGGCGCAGGCTGCTCAAAGACTTTGCCAGGAACGTGCTTTTCGTAAGAGCGCAAGCCGAAAATACCTAAGCCATCGAGCCATTCGGCAACGGCACTGCGGATGTTGTGCGTGTGATGCCGCGTCGAAGTCAGATAAACCTGATACCAGTTGCGCTCCGAGTTGATACGCGGACGAACTTCATCACCGAAGACTTCGACGGCAAGCCCGGCGACCAGTTCGGCAAGATCTGTTTCTCGCGTCGTGTACTGAATCACATGGCGCGGCAGCGTACAGCCGTCGCCGATGAGATGAGCTGCCAGAGCCAGTTCTGCGTCGCTCATCGTTTGCGAATACGGACTCGGCAACTCGCGCGGCGCGGCCAATCGCTCGCCGATGCTTAACTCATCGAGCCGCTGCCATCCGGCAAACGTGCGAAACTTATGATTGGCGGTGGCGCGAATTGTGCGCCCCAGTCGCGTCGTCAAACGATAGACGGGTTTTACTCCCGTCGAGAAAGCGCGGCTGACGATGGCGCGCTCAATCTGCATCGTTTCTTCATTCAGCGCCCAAACAGCGAATCCTGACTTGCCGACGAGATCGCGAATCGGCACCTGCGCTCCGGTGTCGGCCATCGTCACGAGGCTTTCGCCGGCAAGGCAGCCGCTCTCACGCAAGTCGCTCAACTGTGGGCGGTGGTCGCTGCGGGTTTCGGTGGCGCGTGATAACTGTGACAGTGCGACGACCGGCACATTCAACTCTTTTGCCAGACCTTTGAGGTCGCGCGAAATCTGCGACACTTCCTGCTGGCGCGATTCGATGCGCCCGCGCCCGGACATCAACTGCATGTAGTCGATGATCAGCAGATCGAGATTGTGCTCGGCTTTGAGCCTTCGGCATTTGGCGCGCATCTCAAGCACAGACGCGCCGGCGGTGTCGTCTATGTAAACCTGCGTTTCGCACAGCCGTCTCAGCCCGTCGGCCAGTCGCGCCCACTCTTCACGATTCAAATAACCCGTGCGCAGGCGGTGCGCGTCAACGCGCGCCTCGGAGCAGAGCAGGCGTGACACCAGTTGTTCGGCAGACATTTCAAGGCTGAAGACGCCGACCGTGTTGCCGTTCTTCGCCGCGTACAGCGCCATGTTCAAAGCGAGCGCCGTGTTGTGTGTAACCACATAATCATCCGTGATATAAAGCTCGGTAGGATGTGTGACGGCGATGCAACGCGCCTCGACTTGCCGGATCGGTTCAATCGAAACAAAGGTAGGCATCTTGCGCCGCTTCCTGATTGCGGCGGCGCGGTCGCGCTTTTCAGGCAAGGTGAAAAGGGTTCGAGGTTCCGGGTGAGCGATGTTGATTACAAAAGATGGCCGACCTTGCTGCCGCTGCCCCTTGTGTGTGTAAACCGGCTGCTTGCCTTTCTTAGTAGCCCATCCCCCCAATGAGCGCACCAGGTCGATAACCTCATTTGCGAGTTGTTCACTTGAAGTCGCAAACCTGACCATGCCCAACTTTTCCACCCATCCATCGGCATCAAGCAAGCCTTGCAACAACGCTAGTCGGGTCGCGCGGTTGGCAGTTTTATACAATTCAGGAATGAACTTGCTTTCGCTTTTTTTTGCCCACAGACCCAAACTCTTTAGTTCTTCTTTCAGCGGATTCGGCCATACTCCGAAGCGTCCCGGACGGCGATGCCCGGCAGTCTGCACAATTCGATAGTCATACTTTCCAGCGTAGTTGATCGTCAACGCTTGTTCCAATTCCGCAGTCATTCGACCTAAGATTAAATCGCTTGCCGTTGAGAATCTTAACGAGTTGAAATCGCCTTCACCGATGAGCAAGCCCAAAACCCAGGGGTCTACGGGCAACGGTTCGCTGTGCCCGAAATCGCCTGAAACCATATCGATCCACAATCGCTTCTGATAGCGTTTGCGCTTGAGCAACGTCGCCACTGCTGCCGTCGTCAACACCTTTGGCGCAGGCCAGCTTCGGTAATGAACTCGCCAGAGATGCTCGCCACAACACTCAGTCGCACGCCCGTCAGAGAAGGTCACTTTATAAATCGGCTTGACCCCTTGCGGATAGATGCCGATGACGGTTGAAGGACGGCCATCAATCGAAGCCAGGTCATCGCCCACTTCAAGCTCGCCCATCGGTTTCCAACCGTTCTCTGTGAGCACCCGTGCATCCAAAGGTTGCGCTTTGCCCATCGACGGTCTGGCGGCAATGATCACCAGTTCCTGCTTCTGAAGTCCTGAAGTCATCTGGTCGAAATCGGTAAAGCCTGTGGGCACGCCGGTGATCATTTCGGGCCGCCCGGCCATCTGCTCGATCTGCTCCAAGCGACGCTGCGCCACTTCGCCGATGTATTGAAAGCCCTGGCGCACGCGGTCTTCGGCGATTTGAAATATCAGGGCTTCAGCGCGGTCGATGATAATTTCGGGATCGTCTTCTTCGTCAAAGCAACTGGCGATGATTTGATTCGAGGCAGTGATCAGCTTGCGCAGTTGCGATTTCTCTTTGACGATCTTGGCGTAATGCTCGATGGTGTCGGTGCGCGGCACGCCGTCAATCAACGACGCAATGTAGGTGTAGCCACCGACCTGCTCGAACTCGGCGGCCTTGCGC
>JBBWZK010000328.1:0-29832 GCA_039648975.1 Blastocatellia bacterium | reverse complement strand
AGCTAACCGCTTGCGCTACATCCGATTGAAAACCGCTCTAATCCAAAATCTAAAATCTAAAATCAAGATGCGTCGCCGTTTTGCGCGACTGACTCTTTGATGTATTTCACAAACTCGCTTTCTGGCTGCGCGCCGACAAACTCGACGAGGTCGTTGATCACGATCTTCGGCACGCCGCGCACACTGTAGCGCCTTGCCAGATCAGGAAACTCCATCGCTTCGATTACATCTGCCGTGACGTGGACGCTTTCGACTGCCATCTGGTGGGCCAACCTGGCCGCTGCAGGGCAGTACGGTCAGTTCGGCGTTGTGAAGACTTTGATGTTGATGTCTTCGGCAAGCGAGGCGAGATAAGCGCGCGTCGCTTCGGATAGATCGGTCGCCCCTTTTGACGTATCGACGAGGTCGGCGATCAGCGCCGAAAACTCGTAGCCCGACGGGATGCCGAAGAAGCGCACGCGCCCGCGCGCCGCGCCCTTCAAGACGAAGGCCGGCACGCGATCAATGCCGTAGCTGGCGGCTTCCTCGCGCGCCTCCTGCAATTCATGCACGGTGAGGGCAAGCTTATCCGACAGCCCCGCGACTTCCGCCAGCAACTCCTCTGTGTCTTTGCAGGTCTCGCACGGCTGCATGCGGGGAACGAGGATGGGCGATTCGCGCTCGGTAAAGAGAATGATCTCGACATCGCCCGCCAGATTCGCGGCGAAATGCTGGCGAATCGTCTGTTGATCTTTGTCCGCTATGAATGGCATGGTCTCTCCTCAAATGATGATACGTGATGCGTGGACATCGGGCTGATCAATGGCCAACGTTATTCTCACGCATCACGCATCACGCATCACGTTGTCAATGCGTCGGGATTCGTTGCGTCGATGGCAGCGACGAATTGAAGACGTGATCCACGCTTGCGCCTTCGAATTTCGACACCGCCAGCGGCACGCCGTTCAAGTCTGCGGGTTCGCTGAACGATTTAACCGTGATGCGCGCGAAGCGATCCCGGCGCGCGGCGATGACCGATTCGGCGGCGGCTTTGATGTCGGTCGGCGTCGCAGACTTCGGCACGGTGATCAGGATCGTCGCGCTATGGCTCGCCGGGTCGCTCAGTTCTGAAATAATCGTGAACGGCGGGGACTCGGCCCGCGTCGGCGCGCTGCCGGCGCAACCGGCCAACGGCAGCAAGGCAATCGTCAGAGTCAGAGCAAGTATCCAGGTTCGCTTCACGTCAGACCTCCACGCTGATTCTATTGTGTGGCGTGGCTCGGTGCGCGTCAACCGCAGGAGTCGCCATGCCTCATGGGTTGAAAAATCGTCTCGCCGTTGAAACCTTTTCGCGCCCGCCGCCACTCACTCGGCGTAACCATTGAAACCGAATTCTTTGACGAGGAGTATGACAAATGACTAAACGATTCTTTCGGCTGGCAATCGCTTCAGGCCTGCTCAGCCTGATTTTTGCCGCGACCGTAGCGGCGCAAGATTTTCAGAAATCCTACAAGATTGCCGCCGGCGGCCAGATCCATATCGGCAACGTGTCGGGCGACGTGATCGTGAACGGCTATGACGGCGACGCGGTGATCGTCAAAGGCATCAAGGAAGGCCCCGACAGCGACCGCCTTGACGTTGAAGACCGCAGCAGCGAAGGCCGCATCGAAATCGGCGTGCATTATCCCAGGAACTGCAACTGCGAGGCGAGCATCCGCTTTGAAGTACGTGTGCCGCGCTCGGTTAAATATGACTTTGACCATATTTCGTCGGTCAGCGGCGATGTCGAAGTCAGCAATGTGAGCGGGCGCATTCATGCCAGTTCAGTGAGCGGCCAGGTCAAAGTTCACGATGTCAACGGCTCGGTGACCGCCAAATCCGTGAGCGGCAATGTCGAAGTTGAAATTCGCCGCCTCGACGGCACGACCGACGACATGAAGTTTTCATCCGTGAGCGGCAATGTCGAAGTCCAGATGCCTTCGGAAATTGACGCCGACGTCGATATGTCGAGCCTCAGCGGCGGCATCAAAACCGACTTCCCGATTGAAGTGACCAAAGAGCGTTACGGCCCGCGCACCAGCGCCCGCGGTAAGCTCGGCACGGGCGCGCGCCGCTTACAGATGTCGAGCGTCTCAGGCAGCCTGAGTCTGCGTCGCAGTTAATTCAGCATGATTTCTTGAAGCCGACGGGTTGCACCGCACATCCCGCCTGATGCGGCGGCGGCAACCCGTCAGCGATTCGCATCCCGCCTTCTCGCCTACCTTTCGCACCGCTCGCCTTCCTTGACAAGCCGCGTTTTGGGCCGTTATGTTGTTTCTTACTCTACCCGGCGACGCAACGCCCTATGCATGCGTCACTCTCAGGAGGCTTAACGTTTTGGCAAAGACAAGCAGGAAAAAAGGCCGCATCCCGGTTAAGGACTTGAAGTATGGTCATGACCCGATGATTCGGTTTTATGAGAGAACACAGGACTGGTTGCAGGACAAAGGCCGCCCGGTGGTCATCGCCATCGGCGCAATCCTCGGCATCATCGTGCTCTATTTTATCGGCAGCTACTTCTTCCAGTTCCGCCAGGCACGCGCCGAGAGCGCCTTCGCGACGGCCTTTGAAAAATACAACGCCCAGGTGCAGGACGCATCCACAGTTTCAACGACCCCGTCGACCGGCAAGACTTACGGCGATGAAACGACGAAATGGCAGGAGACCGCCGCCGCCTTCGAGCAACTGGCGAACGAATATTCCGGCTACTACGGCACGATTGGCCGCTATTATGCGGGCGTTGCCTATCTGCATCTTGACGACAGCCACGATAGAGGCGTGAGCCTCTTGAAGCAGGTCGCCGACAAGAACGACGACCGCGCCTCCGACCTCGCGCGTCTGGCGCTTGCCGAAAACGCCGTCGTCCAGGGCAATATCGATGAAGCCATCGAATTATACGAGAAGCTGCAAAACTCTTCACAGGTTTTGAAGCCGTCGGTACAGATTGCCCTCGGTCGCCTGTACGACAAGAAGGGCGATAAGCAGAAAGCGGCGGACTATTTCTTTGAAGCAGCGAAAGCCGACCGCACGACGGGGGCCGGCACCGACGCAGAGAAGCGCCTGGCGGCCATCGCGCCAGAGCGCGTCAAGGATCTGCCGCCCGCGATTTCAACCTTCCAGCCTTAATGCAGTGGCCAGGGGTCAGTTGCCAGTTGGATGTACGGAGCTTAACTCTGACCACTGACCACTGACCACTGCTCATGGAAAACTTCGCCCACACGCTGCTCGGTCTGTCGCTGGCCAAAGCGGGGCTGGAGCGCGCCACGCCGCTGGCGACCACGGCGCTCGTCGTCGCCTCGAACCTGCCTGATATTGACGTGTTGATGCGCGTCGGCGGCGACACATCGGATTACCTCGAATACCATCGCGGCTTCACGCATTCGTTTGTCGGACTGGCGCTGTTAGCGTTAGTCATTACATTTGCGCTCACCTTCGTTGACCGGCGATTTCGTTTGCGGCGCGATCATCGCCGCCGCCCCATGCGCCCGCTCAGACTCTTCTGGATTGCTTATCTCGGCGGCCTCGGCCACACCTTCATGGATTTCACGAATAACTACGGCGTGCGCCCGCTGCTGCCGTTCAGCCGGCGCTGGTTCTATGGCGACATCATCTTTGTGGTTGATCCATGGGTCTGGTTGATCCTCGGCGCAACGGTCGTCTGGCTGACGACGACCCACTCGGGCCGGGCGCTTTTCTGGCTGGTGATTGGCATTGTCCTGTCGCTGTTCATGAGTCTGGCCCCGCAAATGTTGATGAAGGGCTTGCCGACGCTGCCGACGATAGCATACGTCGTCTGGTTTATCGGCATGGGCGTCGTCGTGGTTGGCGCGCTCCTGGGATGGGGGCGCAAGGGCGAACGCCTGGCGCGCTATTCGTTATTGATTCTCGCTATCTATTACGGCGGCATGTGGATGATGCATCAATCGGCGCTCAAACAAGCCGCTAACCCGCCGCCGGCTGAAAGCCTGCATCAGATGGCTGCCTGGCCGACGCCGGCGAACCCTGTGCTCTGGCAAGCCGCCACCGCCAGTGACGACGCCGCGTTTATTCGCACGCTTCACCTGATCACTCACCAAGGCGAGTGGCTCAAGCAGCCGGCGCTCGATGCGAAGTTCCTCGATGCCTTGCGGCAATCGCGCGACGGTCGCGTGTTTCTGGACTTCGCGCGCTTTTATTCAGCGAGCGTTGACGAAAGTAGTAGCGGCTACATCATCACCCTGCGCGATTTGCGCTTCGACCTGCGCCTGCGCGCCGAGCTTGACCGCGATCTGAACGTCTTAGCCACCGAGACGCGCTGGTTCTGACGAAAGGCGACGCGTCCCCGCGTCGCCGCGTCGCCGCGTCGCCTTCTGCCTGGCGGCGCAGCCGCCCGTTCGTCTCACAATACGGTTGATTGGCCGCGTCGGCGTCAATACAATGGACTCTACCTGATGAAACCGATACGCATCCGTCCCGGTTATATTCCTTACACACTGGCAGCCGCCGTGTTGCTGACTGCCGGCTCGGCGTTCGTCAAAGCCGGTTACGAGCGCGCGGCAATGATTTGTCTGCTGATGCTCGCGCCGGTGATCATTGCGGCGGCGCTTGATTGCATCGAATTCGATGGCCAACGTCTGATCCATCGCGGGCCGCTCGCCTTTCTGCTGACGAAGTGTTTTCGCATACGTCGCGAGCTGACCGTCGTCGAAATCGAAACCATCGCCACCGAGTCGACGACCTTCAACGTTGCGGCGGGCGATTCGCGCATGACCTATCGCACGCGCATCAGCGGCCCCGGCGTCGAAATCCTTGTGCGCTCGCATCGTGCCACCTACGTGCCGTTCGTCAAGCAACTGTTTCGCGCTGCCGGGCCGCGCAAGCTCGACCCGCGCTCGTTCGAGTTGTTCGAGTACCTGGAAAGCAACGCGACGGTCAAAGGCTCGCCCATCTTGAAAGATGAAATCAAAGCCATGCCGGTGCCGCGATTGCGCCGTGTAGCCAACGCCTTGAAGCTCGCGGGCCGCCTGTCGCAGGCGTCGAGTTATTTCCGCGTCGCTTACGAAAAGGAGCCGCGCAACCCGGAATTGCTTTACGAGATGTCGCGTTTCTTCCGCACGTCGGCGCACACGGAAGATACCAAGCTGATGCAGCGCTCGGATGCCTGTTTGCGATTGGCGGCGCGGCTGGCGGGCACGGAAGCCGATCTGCTGGAGCGCATCGGCGAAGCCTTCTTCGAGCGCCTGGATTATAAGCGCGCCACTGAATGCTTTCGCCGGGCGCTCGATTTAGACCCGGCGCGCTTTCGCGCCAACATCGGATTGGCAGAGATTGCCTTGCGCGATGGCAAGCTGGCGCACGTCGCGCATTACTATCATGCAGCGGCAGCGAATGACGATGCGGCGATAGCTCGATTGGCAAAGCGCGAAGCCGAATATTACGTGCGGCTGATGAGCGACGATGATTTTCTCGAAGCCGAATTGCGCCGCATACGCGTCTCGAATCAACTGCGCTGGGCGCGCAGACTTGCGGCGCTGGTCTTCTTTCTGGCGTGGCTTGCGGCAGGCATCGCGGGCCGCTTCTATTCATTCATCGAAGAGTTCGGCTGGGCGATCATGGCGACATCCGGCTTGCTCTGGTGCGCGGCTTCTCTTTCCATGCGCTGGTTCCGCCGCCGCATGGCGTAACTAGAGGTCAGAGGCAAGCGTCAAAATTCCCTCTTTGATCTTTGCTTGGAGAAGGGCAAACTTAATCGGTTCTGATTGGATGTGATGGCGCTAACATCAGCAGTTGCCAGCCTCCCTCTAAGCCCCCACCGCTATATGATTGATTATCTGTTCCTCTATGTCTTTAGAGGGCTTGCCAATCCAGAAATCGAGTACCGTTCCACTGTTATCAATCAGAATCAAGGCGGGTATAACGCTCAAATTAAGCGTCTTAAAGTCAACCCCGAAAACTGTTTCCACATTGAGTTGATTTTGCTGTACGTAGCGCTTGGCTGATTCTTCGCTACTCTGAAACACTGTAATCATACGAACATTGTTGGGTCTATCACGAAGCTTGTCCGCAAGATTCTTAAAAAATGGCAGACTCTCAGTGCAGTATTCGCAGTTCGGGTCTAAAGCGACTATCAATATTCGTTGTGATTTGCTGAGGTCTAGTCCTGGCACATTAGGAAACGGCGCTCCCTTCTGCAGCCCGCCTTGAAGCATCACTCGCGGCGTCGGTAAAAGACGACTCCGAACAAAGCTAAACAAGATCACTAACGCGGTCACGACTACAGCAACGTTCGAGGCAACTTCGATAAAGTTTTTACCCTCACCTTATTCATTGTTATCCAGCTTGCCTTGATTGTATGCCTGCCAACTGGACAATCATCGCACAGATCTCTTTATAGCTTCTTTAGCGTAGGCCAAGCCTGACGATATTGTCGTAGTGACATCTCCACAGCCTTTTGACTGCTCATTGCAGTTCTCATCCGCAACATCTCTTCGGCATCCATTCTCTTATAGATGTTGTAGAGGTTTCCTTGGTTAAGCTTTCCAACAGGAAGTGCAGTGCTCGCTAATTCCTCGACGTAGTTAAATATTTCATCCATGCTTCGGTTGTGCTGGACAGCGAAGGCTATCTCTTCTAATAAATCTCGCTTGGCGTTGACACAGGTCTCAACGGATGCAAAAAAACCAGTGGTGTCTGGCCCAACAAACGTGCCGTCTTCGTAGAACACCCCATCAAGCGAGACCGTAAAACTCTTGTAGTCCTTTATATCTGCCATTACATGGTCCACGAGCGAAGGGAATCGCTTATCCTTTGCATTCTGGCGAACCTGATCTAAAACAGCAGAATCCGCGGAACCCGTTGCATACCCAGTGATCGTTCCACTGTCGCCTTCGCTTAAAGAGCCAGCCGGAGAGACAAAAGCCGTCGAACCACTCTTTACAGCAAATCCGCTAGATCGGGATGGGTTTTCTAGTTCCGGTTGCGCTTTGCCGATGAGGTCTCCCACATTAACGCCGCCCGCCTGCCGCACAGAAACCGTGCCGTCTGCTTTGATCATTTCCCACTTTAAGCGATACCCCACGATAGTTTTCTTCCCCCTGTTTTCAATTAGCACAGAGTAGGATCTAAGACCTTCTGCAAGAGGATTAGGCTTATTACCTAACATCGCAGAGAGTTTTCCTTCAAAAGAAGTATCTGTGGGGGCAATCAATGTGAGGCCATGCTCAGGGAGATCCTTAATGTTAATCTGTATGCTCACAGCTTGTACTCTCCTATTATTCAAGAAATATTCGCCTGATCCGATGAGTACTATGCCTACAGCTAATACCGCGAGGATAGTTTTTTTCATTTCCCCACCTCCTCACATCTATCGTTTCGGTTAGCCACAAGCGTGTTTATCTTTATGCATTCTTAGCCGCCTTATTGTAAGGCCACGAAGAAAACATCCCACGCCCAACGCCCGACGCTCGCGCCATGCGTATCGTAGACCCTCGCACGATAGCGGAACCAATCCTGGAAGAAGTGACGGTGCCCCTGATAGCCGACCGCAAGCCTGACCTGCTTAATTCTCAGGGTAGTCGTTTCTAGAAGCACACGCGCTTTCTCCAGCCGTAATTCCCTGAGATATTGTAACGGTGATCTGCCGAACTCAGCTTTAAACAGATCGTCGACACGCGAACGCGCTAAGCCAACCAAAGCCGTTATTTCAGCCATTCTGATCTGTCGATGCCAGTTTGCATTAAGGAATTTCACAATGCTTCGTACCTTTGGATTCATGCTTGAACCTCACAAGCAATTCTCGAAATCGGGGAAGCACATGGGAACACGTCCGGCCATTCACGAAGTTTTAGCGGCTGCCAACGCAATTGTTAAGGCCGGGACTTTTCGGAAACTTTTTATAACCTGCTTTCGACAGCAGCGCGCGGCACACTCAAGCGAAACTGCGTGCCGTGACCATCAATGACAGGACTGATCAACTCAACAATGCCGCCCAACTCGACGGCGCGGCGCTGGACGATGGCCAGCCCTAACCCTGTACCGCGCGACTTCGTCGAATAAAACGGCTCGAAGACTTTCTGCTGCCCTTCAACAGGAATGCCTGGCCCTGTGTCGGTTACGGTGAAGATCAAACGCGAGGCATCCTGCTTCGCCCGCCGTGCGGTTTCGACGTGCGCTTGAATCGTCACCGCGCCGCCGTCGTCCATCGCCTGTACGGCGTTGATGACGAGATTGCTCAACGCCTCGCGCAACGCGCCGGCTTGCGCCCCCGTCAGCGTCACGTCGCCGGCGTGGTTAATCTTAATGACCACGCCATGCGCTTTCGCCTCAGTTGTAATCAAGGCCACAGTGGAGTTGAGCAGGTCGGCAAGCGGCACGGGGCGTGTGTCGGCGTGGCTCGGTCGGCTGAAGGCAAGCAACTGCGAGACGGTGCGGTTGAGCCGGTCAATCTCGCTGATGATCAACTCAAGGTCGCGGTCGTAATCTTTCAAGGCTTCTTCTTCGCGCATCACCTGGGCGATGGACTTGATGGCCGACAGCGGATTTTTGACTTCGTGCGCCACCTGCGCCGCCATCTGGCCGAGCGTCGCCAAGCGTTCGCGCGCCGCCAGCTCTCTTTCAAGCCGCACCTTCTCTTCGATCAGGCGGCAGCCCTCGACTTCGACGGCGACCTGCCCGGCGATGACGTCGAGCACCGAACGCTTCTCGCTGGTCAGCACCTGCGGCTCGGCAGCGATGATCATCAAACCGATGATGCGCCCTTCGCGCCGCAGCGCATAGGCAATGGTCGCGTTGATGGCCTTGAGGTCTTCGTCGGTTTCGACGGATTCGGCTTCCCACGCTTCCAGCTTGTCAATCAAACGGCGCTCATGACTTTCGGGCGCGGCGGCTTCAACGGTAATGATCCGCACGTTTTCAAGCTCAAGCCCGCGCCGTATGGTCTCTTCGCTGTAGCGCACCAGGGCCGCCAGTTCGCCGAAGCCTCCCGCGCTGGTCGCCACCTGGCGCACGACATCGCGATACAGACCGATTTCGCTGGTGAACAATTGATGCACGGCGCGATCAATCGCCCGCACCAGCGGCCCGGCCAGCGCCACCATGCCGAGGATCAAGATCACCTCGATGACGCCCGGCGTGATGTCGAAGCGTGCGACGAGGAATTGATCCAGCCGCCGCACGCCGTAGGTATAGACCGCGATGAAGACCAGCGCGAAGACGGCATAAACGAGGCTGTCGCGCACCGCCACGTCGACGATGCGGTAACGATAGACGTGATAAGCGACAAAGAAGATCGGCAGTAGCGAAAGCAGGATGAACGTCACCCAGAGAAAATCATTCGGCCCGGACTGCGCGATGGCGACGACATAAAACTGCAACACGCCGTTGAGAATCAGCAGCACGCCCAGCCGCTTGAAGAACGTCCGCTCGCGCTCGGCATCCACGGCCAGCTTTTTGACGATTGCCCAATCGAGCAGCGCCGACGAGATCATCACCAGCAGATACCAAATGGCATAGGGAATGAGCAGGACGCGAATCTTCAGCATGAACGGGCGATAATCGCCGGTGGTGAGGCGATAGACGGCGTAAGGCAGGAAGGCCATCGGCACGTAGAGCGCCGCGCCGATACGGCGCACGCTGCGCCTTGTGAGCGTGCGGTAATGATCAAGCGAGGCCCACATCGCCACGTGGGCGTGCAGCAACGCCGCCGGCAACAGCGCCACCCCCGTCGTTGCCAGCACGTCCCAGGCGCGCAGCAGAAAGGTCAGCCGTTCGCGGCCAAGCAATAACTCGTGCAGGGTGATGAAGAGATTGCCGAGAAACCAGACGCCGAGGCAAAGATTGAGAATAGTAATTAATCTCGCAGGCTGCGACTGGTTCTGCCCTGTGCCGAGCCGGCGGCTCCAGATCAGCCAGGCGATGTACAGGTGCAGCATCGCGCCCGTCGCAAAGCCAACCAGCTTGAGTATCTGAATCGGGGACATAGGTGTTGCGACGCGGCAGCGCGGAAAGGCGACGCGGGGACACGGCGACGCGGCGACGCGGCGACCGAAGATACGGCGATCATTACTCAAGATGTTTGCGGTGAAGCATAACTCAACAAACCGTCTTTCACCGCGTCGCCGTGTCGCCGCGTCCCCGCGTCGCCTTTCCGCGTCGCGACCTAGCGACCGAAGCGTGCCGCATCTGTACTCGCGTAAGCGGCGACGGCGTTGTCGGCGATGGCCGTAGACTTGAGCAGCCCGACGACTTCGCCGAGCCGACTAGCCGGAATGGCGCAGGTCATCTCGTGGTTCGACATGCCTGTGCGCACGCGGCTCAACATGCAGCCGACCGAGACGGCAACCGCATTATGCTCTTTGGCCATCGGGATGATGTGACACTGCGGCTTGCCTTCAAACTGCAAGCCCGGCACGGCGTCCGACAGAATCATGGCCTGCCGTGCATTGATGCGCAGAAAGACGACGTCGGGATTAACTGGCGTTTCCGCAAGCGGCCCGTAGGTGATGGTGTTGTATTTCTCTTTGACGACCGGAATCAGCGGCACGACATCAATCGTCACCCAGCCTGATTCAAGAATCGCCGCGACGTCCGAGTTGCCGGCGACTTCTGCAATGCTTTTAAGTCCGTGAGTCAAACTACCAACCGAACAATTACCGTGATCTTCCGGCGCGGTCGTGAAAGTCTTGTGCGCGGCTTCCATCCAGAAGACGCAACCGGCAGGCACTCTGCCTGTGCGCCCGTCGGCCATCGGCTTCGGCACGTGGCTTTCAAATCGCCCGACGCCCTCCGGCGCGTCGTTTGAGAAGGTGATCGCCAGCGGCGGCGTTTGCAGGCCGAGCAGCGAATTGATTTCGCCTGCCAGTCTCTTCCAGTCCTGAGTTGTCGTCAAAACATTTCTCCTTGCTTGAATGATCAGATGAAGTTGAATCGCGAAGATTATAACGATTCGCGCCTCACCACGCGATGGCGTAGCGCCCGCGACGCGGGTCAGCGCCGCCTTCGATGACGCCTGTGTCGGCACGCAGCATGATGATCGTCGGCGCGCTCGGATTGCCCCACGCCGATTGCATCTCGACTTTGTGGCCGCGCGCCGCAAGCCCATCGGCGACCTCTTTGGCAATGCGCGATTCCAGGTTCAACACGCCGGCGTTGAAGCGATGATCGTCGAACGAGCTGACCAGATGCAGGGTTTGAAAGCGCGGCGCTTCGACCGCTTCCTGCACGTTCATGCCGAACTCGATGACGTTCAGCAGGACTTGAATCAACGATTGATCCTGGTTGTCGCCGCCCGGAGTTGATAGCACGAGTAACGGCTTGCCGTCTTTCATCACCAGCGTCGGCGTCAGCGTGATGCGCGGTCGCTTGCCCGGCGCGAGGACGTTCGGGTGATTCTCTTCAAGTAAGAAAGATTGCATACGTTGGCCCATCAGCACACCTGTATCACCTGCGACCACCGCCGGCAGCCACGCGCCCGACGGCGTAGCAGAGAAGACATTGCCGTCTTTGTCGATCACGTTGACGCACGTCGTATCGTTGGCGCGCTCGGCTTCGGGAACCTGCGATTGCCCGGTTAAGCGCGGCTGCGCATGTCCGTTATCAACCGGCTTGACGTTCAACGGGTCGCCCGGTCGCTGTTCGAGCGAAGCGCGCAAGGGGTCGATCAAGCGGCGGCGCGCGACCGCATAATCTTTCGCGAGCAATGCTTTGGCAGGAACTTTTACGAAATCAGGATCACCGTAATATCGATCACGGTCGGCAAACGCCAGCTTCATCGCTTCCGTGAGCGTGTGGATGTAATCCGCCGAGTTCTGCTTCATTGCCCGCAGGTCGTAGCCTTCGAGCAGGTTGAGCATTTCGAGCATCGCCGGCCCCTGCGCCCAGAAGCCCGTCTTATAGACCGTATAGCCGCGATAGCTCGCGTGGGTCGGCTCCTCGACTTTCGCGTGAAAAGCGGCGAAGTCCGCCGCGCGTAGCAAACCGCCGTTGGCTTCCGCGAAATCCGCGATGCGGCGGGCGACAGGGCCTTTGTAAAAGTAATCACGCGCGGCCTGGAGCGCCGCGTGTCGCCCACGCGATGCCGCATCATGTTCGGCTTTGCCGATCTCGCGCAGCGTGCGGGCAAGGTCGGCTTGCGCGAATATCTCGCCGACGCGCGGCACGCGGCCATTCGGCAGGAAGAGTTTGGCGCTCGTCGCCCAGGGCTCGAATATCTTGCGCGTGCGCTCGATGTAGCTGACGCGCATCTCGTCAATCGGGAAGCCGTCGGCCAGTTCAATCGCCGGCTGTATTACTTCGGCGAGCGACTTCGTGCCGAACCCGTCAAGCGCGCTGATGACCGCATCGAGCACACCGGGCACGGTCGCAGGCAAGATGCCCGACGACGGAATCATGCCGGGACGTGCGCTGCCTTCGGCAATCGAAACGTATTCGGGCGAGCCGCGATAGACCAGCCCCTTCGCGTCTTTGTTCTGCTTTGCCCATTCGATGAAGAACTCGCGCGTCGCGAGCCGCGGCGCGATGCCCTGGCCGTTGATGACCACGGGCAAGCCATTTGTGGTTTTAATGATAATCGGCACTTCGCCGCCGAACGAGAAGTGGGAAAACTCGATGACCGAGGCGGCCAGTATAGCGGCGCAGCCTGCATCGACGGCGTTGCCGCCCTGTTGTAGCAAGCGCATTCCGGCTTCGGCTGAAAGCGGATGGCCGGCGGCGACGACGCCGCGTTTGCCGCGCACGACAGGCCGAAACGTCTCGGCTTCGGGCACCATCGTCGATGCGAAGAAAATAGCGATCAGGATTAAAAACGACAGCAGAGCCGGCAGCGCCTTCATGTTGGCCTCCTTGCGATGTGCGTTGGTGAAGGAAAGTTTCTGCCTTTGATTGTCGCTTGTCAACGTAGCGCTAAACCGACCTTCGGAGTTTGTGCGGCTTGCCTGCGACGTTCGGCGCAACTTATAATCGCTGGCGATAACCAGAGCGCCCGCAGTCTCACGGCTTGTGAATGCGCTTGCCGCAAGCACGTATCCGCACAGGCCGACAGGAGCACAAATCATGAAACGCCTGTTTGCCTTGGCGCTTGTTGTTGCCGTCACCGCGGCTGTCTGGGTTATGTTGCAAAAGAAAGTCAACCCGCCCGCTGGCGCTGATGTCTCGCCTGTTCCGGTTGCGCCCAAGCCTTCATCCGCTGAGCGGCGCAATGACTCACCGTTGAAATTGCCGCTCGCCAATCCACACATCGTCGTCAAGAAGAGCGAGCGCCGGCTGACGCTATTCGATGGCGACAGGCAACTGCGCACCTATCGCATTGGCCTGGGCTTCACTCCCGTAGGCGACAAAACCCGTCAAGGCGACGGGCGGACACCCGAAGGCAGCTTCTACGTCTGTGTGAAGAATACCGCCAGCCAGTTTTATCTATCGCTCGGCTTGAGCTATCCGGGCAAAGAACACGCCGCGCGCGGCTTGCGCGATGGCCTGATCAACCGAGCGCAGCACAATGAAATCATCAGTGCACTGACGCGCCAGCAACGACCGCCGTGGAATACGCGGCTGGGCGGCGAAATCTTCATCCACGGCAATGGCTCATCGACTGACTGGACATGGGGCTGCGTCGCGTTAGACAACGAAGACATGAAAGAATTATTTGAGGCGATGCCGAAAGGCGCGGCGGTCGTCATCGAGCCATAAGCTTATTCAGTTAAGCCGAGAAAGGCGACGCGATGTTCGTGGTAATCTATCGCTGGAAGATCAAACAGGGGATGGAAGAACAGTTCCGCGCCGCCTGGAGCAAAGCGACGCAGGCTATCGTCTTGCGCTACGGCGCGCTCGGCTCGCGCCTGCATCAGGCTGATGATGGCAGTTGGCTGGCTTATGCGCAGTGGCCGAATCGCGCGCAATGGGAAGCCATGCGCGCCGGGCTGCCGGCTGACGCTGAAGCATCGGCCATCATGCGCGATTGCATTGACCCTAGCGATGAATTTCCCACGCCGCTTTTTTGCCTGACGGTCACAGATGATTATCTCAAGCCAGTGAAAAATTCCGATTCATAGCATTTATTCGCTGTAATAGTGTGGCTGTAGCTCATCTTCAGGAATGTAGCGCATCGCTTGTTTATAGATCGCCTTCAGAGTTCCTTTATCAAGTTCCGAATGAGCAGGATGGTGAGAGTTTGTTTTGTGCCGTCTGGGAGAATGCGCCGTAACTTGACGTGACTGCCACGCTGAGAGGCTTGCACGAATCCGAGCGATGCAAGAATGCTTGCGACCTGTTGGCCTGAGAGACGTTTAAGTTTTGGCATGGATCACAGCATCCAACTCGAAGCTGACAAATACGGATGGATCATTTTCTAAATCCATCTCTGCGAGATCTTCGCCTTCCAAGTGGAGTGCGATAGCCTCCTGGAGATTCCTGCTGACTTCATCAAGGGTTTCCCCTTGGGTCACCACAGGCAGATCAAGGCACTCTCCGATGTAATACTTATCACCATAATAAATTCGCGCCTGGATAATCTTTTTCATGCGACTTATTCTGCTGCTTCTTCAGAAAAAAGCAAGGCCCGCGCTGTTCGAGCAACGCGGGCCTTTCATATTGGCGCTGACGCGCCGGCTATTGAACGGTCAATGCCGTGTCGTCAATCACAAACGAAGTTTGCAGGCTGCTGTCTTCCGTTCCCAGGAAGTAGACGCGAATCGTCTGCCCCGCGAACGAAAGCAGGTTGAAGGATTTCTGACTGTAGCCGGCGGCCTTGTTCAGATTCGAATAGGTCGCCAGCGTCGACAGCACAGTGTTCGACGTATTGCGAATTTGTACTTGCAGTTTATCGAACTGGGTGACAGTCGTGGTTTCGGCTGAATCGATGTGCAGCCAGAAGGTCAGCGTCGCACTTGTCGCCGTTGACGGGATGGTGACGGTTTGGAAACACGAATCGGTGTGCGTCGTGCCGTAGCCGTCGAGCCACGCCTTCCAGGTGCCGCCGTGCGCCGCTTGCGAAGCGCTGTTGGTGATCACACCTGCGGTCGCCGTCCAGTTGACGTTGCCCGATTCAAAGCCCGGATTGAGCAACAACTGCTGCGTGCCGCCGCCGCTCGAAACCGTCAGCGTCACAGGCACCGTCACAGGCGTATTGGTCGCGCCCGTAGCGCTGATGGTGATTGCGCCGTTGTAGGTTCCTGCCGCAAGGCCCGTGATGTTGACCGATACAGTGGCCGTTGACGGGGCAGTGCCCGAAGTCGGGCTGACGCTCAACCATGTCTGGTTGGCGCTCGCCGTCCAGTTGAGCGTGCCGCCGCCTGTGTTGCTGATCGCGAGCGACTGGCTGGCGGGATTGCTGCCGCCGGCGGTCGCCGAGAAGCTCAGGCTCGACGGGTTGACGCCGATGGTCGGCTGCGTCGGCACGCCTGTGTTGCCGTTGTAAGCGACGAGCGCGAAGTCTTGATCGGTCGTGTCGGCATTGCCCGGCACGCCGTCGCCGGCGATGTTGGTCGCCTTGACGGTGATCGTGAAGCTGCCCGATGTGCCCGCCGGCAGGAAGACCGATTCGGCGTTATTCTTGGCGTCCGCCGTGCCGCCGCTCACCGAGTTCGCGCCGGAGAAGACGGTGCCGTTGAAAGTTACCCCACCGACCGACACTTCAAGGTCGCGGTTGTTGACCCAAGGCGCGCCGGTCGTCGGCCCCGGCGCGTCCGTCCACGCCAGCGTCACGCGGAAGGGCTTTGTGGTGTCGGCTACAGTGCCGGTGGTTTGATAGGTCTGGCCGGTGGCACCGAGCACCTGCGTCTGATCGACCAGGACGCGCGCCGTGCCGTCAAAGGCGCGGCCCAGATCCATGCGGCCCATGCCCTGGCTGTTCGACGGCAAGTTGCCGCCTGCGCCAACGCCGTTCATATAAGCCGCCGAGTTCATCAACGACGCTTTGACCATCGCCGGGCTGGGCGCGGGGAGACTGTGGTTGAGAAAATCCTGATAGACGAGCGCCGCGCCGCCCGCGACTGCCGGCGTCGAGTGCGACGTGCCGCTCGACCAGCCGTAGAGCGTCTGGCCGGTCGGCCAGAACTGATTGCAGACGCTGCTGCCGTCATAGTTCGATTGCGGCACGCCGGCTTCGATGTGCGTGCCGGGCGCGACGATGTCGGGTTTGATGCGGCCATCGCCGCCGGCAGAGTTCACCGGCCCGCGACTTGAAAAGTTGATGATGTCGTTGGCACTGTCAGCGCCGCTGTTAGCGACGGCACAGCCGTCTGTGCCGGTCTGGCGGACGTTTTCGCTGGCACCGACGCAGATGACGTTCTTGGCGGTCGCCGGGCTGCTGACGGTGTTTGAGCCCGAACCGTCGTTGCCGGCGGCGAAGACCACCGTGAGTTGCTGCAAGCCTGCGGCGGTCTGCGCATCGCGCACGATGGCGTCATAGGATTGCGCGCTGGCGTCGTAGTCCGCCACAGGGCCGCCGGTCTGCGTCTGGAAGCCCCACGAGTTGCTCGATATGCGCGAGCTTTGCCCGTAAGCCGTGCTCTCCCACGTCGTGCCGGTCGCCGCCGTGTTGCCGAAGATGGCCGTGATGCCGACTCTGGCAAATGGCGCGATGCCTAAACCATAATTAAAGCCGAGGGTATCTTCAAACGCCGAGCCTGTGCCGTTGTTGAAGCCGCCGATGATGTGCGAGTTCAGGAAGCCGTGGCCGCCGAGCACACCCGTTTGATTCGTCGGGTTGTTGGTGAAGGCGACGCGGCCCGCCGGCAGGTCGGGATGGCCGGCCAGCGTGTAGGTGTCGTCGGCGACGTTGACCGCAAACGTGGTGAACTGCGAACTGGTGAAGCCTTTCGACGCCAGCCACGTGAGATAGCCGGGGCCTGTCGGCGAGTTGCCGCTCAAGTTGCCGGCGACGATCTGTCCTTGCGCTTCATCCAGGCGGCGACGTGTGCCGCGCTCGCCGATGCCAAAGACGTCATCGTACTGCGCCATCTGCGCCAGTCGCCCGGCCATCACTTGCAATTCGATGTTGTGATAGTTGAGCACGCGCGTCGACTGCACGTACTCGGTTGCCAGCGCTTTGAGATTGTTGATCGTCTGCTCGGCGCCGGGGCCGTCGATCACCTGCACAGTAACATTCATTACTGCGGCGTTGTCCTGCTCGCGCAGAGTGCGCAAGAAAGGCGACAGGCGGAAGGCCGGCTCGTAATCGCCGACGAACTGTACCGTCGGGTCGTTCGCGCCGAGCTTCATCAGCCGCCGTGCGGCTTTCGCACTGCTGCGCACGACGTAGGCGTTTGACGGCATGTAGCTGACGATTTCCGCGCCCGTGCCGCGCAGCGTCTTGAGCCATTCGTCCTGAATGGGGCCGGCGAACTGCACGAGGTAAAGCCCGCCGAGCGGACTGGTGCCATTCTTTGACGCCAGCGAGATGTCCGATCTGCGCAGATCGGCGGGGAGTTGATTATAGGTTGCGGCTGGATTTGTAGTATCCAATATATAGCCGTTGAGGGCGATGAGGTTGAATTCGTCTCTCATCCCGCCAGCAAGCGATTGCAGCGCTGCGCGTCCGCCCATCGCCTGTTCGTCAACCACCACCATGCGGAAGCTGCCGTAGTTGATCTCATTGCGGATAGCGCCTTGCTCGCGCAGAGCGTTGTAGGTCTCCTGCTCTCCCGCGCCGATGATCACCTTGTGCAAAGCGTTGTCGCTGATGTAGGCGTCCGGGATAGCGGCAGGTTTGGCGGATTGCGGCTGAATGTCTTGCTGCATCATGGCGCTGGCTGTAAGGAAAAATACCATCAGCACGAGCGCGAAAACGAAAACGGTTGAACGCTTCATTCGATCCTTCTCCTTATGCGGCCTACGGGCCGGGCTATCGGGGAGGCGCAAACGCCTTGGTTGAATCCCGGCGGGACGAGCGGTAGGGTGCCGCCGAGATGCGAAGTTGCGGCTGGCGATGGCTGTCGCGTTCGGGCTGAAAAGATGAGTGATAGAGAAGACGTCCTTTGTTTTTTCTCCAGCGCGCCGCAAGCGCGCACACGAACGCCTGATCTGTGGTCGTCTTCAGATGCTTTCCAGTCTTATCGTCATCCGCTGATTGAACAACTTTGGAAAAAACCGGCAAAAGAAACGGTGAGGAACTGCTTGAATCCTTCCCTTATCTGCTTGCGAGAAGCAAGCCACAATAAACCAGCGCGCGGCAGGCTGTCAAGGCAACTCGGAAGGAATGCAGCTTACACTGCAAAGTGGGAGAGGGGATGGAGGTTCAGCTTCAGTTGACGAGCCTCAAACGAGCGCGTCTTCGAGAATCTGCCGCGCCAGGCGTTCGCGGTCTTCGCGGCGGCGAATCTTGCGTCGGCGGTCAGTGCCTTCATTATCGATCCAGGTCACGCCGTCAATGATGACGAGGGTGTCTGCCGTGTAGCGCATTGAGCGTCGCCGCTCCGTCTTGCGACGGTCAACGACCGTGTCGCGCCGTTCTATGCCATTCCACACACTCATGTTGACCTCGAGGTTCGAGCCAGCGCCTGTGGGCCAGACGGTTGAGTAGAGCCAGTACAACCCTCACATCAATAAAATGACGATTGATGCAAGACTTTCAGTAATTCATTACAAATTGTCTATGGCCGCGCTTCAACGCGACACATCAGTAAGCTCGACGCGGCGAAAGTAGACCGTGCGCGACGCGGCGCTCTCGGCGGTCGCCTCCATAACGCTTTGGCCCGGCGGCATCTGAAGGTCGTCGGCGCGTTCGATGGCGGCAAGCGCCCTGGCTTCTTCGTTGCAGTAGACTTCCTCGCGTAACGCGGTCGCTTCATCGTTGAGCGAAGTGATCTTTGCCAGCAGCGTGTCGCGGTCGGCGCGCAGCGCGCCCAGTTTCAGCGACAGGCGATTGATTTCGGTCTGCCGCTCTTCGATCTCATGCTCAAGCAAGAACTCTTCTTCTTCGTAACCTGCGGCGCGGCGATACAGCCCTGCCGCTTCGTCTTCGAGCGCCTCGGCCATCTGCGCGAGCATGCGCATCTTGGCGCGCATGCCTGGCGAGGTGCTCTCGCCGGTTTCTTCGATATCAGTCAGCGATGTCATACCTGCTTTCCTTCCTTTTACTTTTGCCTTTTATAAAAGCGAGCGCGTCGGGAACGTCGCCATGCGCGCGGCTGAAGCGCCCGGCTTGCGTGCCGCTTTGTCTTCGTACATCCGTTGATCGGCGATTTCCATCAACTCGTCTATCGCGAAGCCGTCTTGCCCATAGGTCACATAACCGATGGAGATGCCGACGCGAGCAACGCGGCCCGGTCGCACTTCGTAAGCGCAGTGATCAACCGCCGCCTGTAATCTGCATTTCAAATCGGCGACGACTTCCGGCGTGGCGCGATGCAGGATGGCGACAAACTCGTCGCCGGCGTAACGGATCAGTATGTCGCCGCTACGCACCACGGAGCGGGCGGTCTCGGCCACACGCCGCAGAATTTCGTCGCCGACGTGATGGCCGTAGGTGTCGTTGATCTTCTTGAAGCCGTCGAGATCCATCATCATCAGTACGAGCGGGTAGCCGTGGCGTTCGGCGCGGCTGCGCTCCTGGTCGAAGAAGCTATACATATAACGCGAATTCGGCAGGCCGGTCAGATTGTCCGTCAGCGCCGATTCCTGCGTGCGCTCGAAAGCCAGCGCGTTGTGGATGGCGGTTGCCGCATGCGCGGCGATAGTTTCAAGCAAGCGCAGTTCGTCCGTCGAATAGCCGCTGTCTTCTTCGCAGTAGAGCGCCAGCGCGCCGACCGTCTCGGCGTCGTGCAGCAGCGGAAAGATCGCCGTCGAGCGATAGGTCGCCGCCAGGCCCCCTAGAGGACGTTCAAGGTCGGCAAGCGGGCTGCCGCCGATTAATACCTGCCGCTGCTCGGCCACCCAGCCGGCCCCGCCTTCGCCGACGGCCATCTGCAAACCTTTGAGCGCCTCGGCGTTCTTGCCGCTGGCGTAAGCCACGCGCAGATAGTCGCCTTCAGTAAGGTAGATGACTTGTGTCGTGAAGTTGGCAATGTGTTCGAGCTTGGCGGCGACCACCGGCAGCACTTCCGAGAGCTTCAGCGTCGACCCCAGGGTCTGGGCGATCTCATAAAGCGATAGCACCTCGCCCTGGGCGGCAGTGATGTCGCGCAGGGCTTTTTCGGCGCGGCTGCGCGGCGGAAAGCTCAAACTGTCATCGAACAGGCGACCGGTCGTCAACGGCTCGGCCTCCAGGAACGACAGGGTGCGCGCCGGCGACTGAGGCAGGCTCTCTTCGAGCGTATCAATGACGGCGAAGAATTCGTCGAGCAAGGCCGGGTCGAACATGCCGCCGCGCTCGCCGCGCATGATGTTGAGCGCTTCGTCGCGCCCATAGCTCTGGCGATAAGGCCGGTTCGTGGTCAGCGCATCGTAGCAGTCAACGATGGTCAGCAGGCGCGCGCCGAAGGGAATCTCTGCGCCTCTGAGGCCGCTCGGATAGCCGCCGCCGTCAAAGCGTTCGTGGTGATGTTTAACAATCGGCACGACCTCATAAGGGAATTCGACATTGCTCAAAATGTCCGCGCCGACCACAGGGTGAATCATGATCTTCGAGTATTCGGCGGCGCTCAACTTGCCCGGCTTGTTCAGTATGTGTTCGGGCACGGCGAGCTTGCCGATGTCGTGCAGCAGGGCGGCAGCCTTGAGGCCTTCTAGCTGGTCTTCAGGATAGCCGGCGGCGCGCGCCAGTCCTTCGACCAGCCGGCGCACGCGCTGTATGTGGCCGCGCGTCAGCGGGTCTTTCGCGTCAATGGCCAGCGTCAGCGATTCGATAGTCGCCAGGTGCAGCCGCGTGAGCTTGTCTATGCGGTGGCGCGAGGCTTCGGCTTCGCCAAGATAAGTCTTATAAGTTACATAAACGAGCACCATCACCGCTATAACAATCAGCAACAGCCAGTCGAGGCGAACGGGTTCGAGCGCCAGACGATAGACCGCATAACCGAGCGCCGCCGCGCCTGCAATGGCAACCGTCCAGGCGAATAGTTTGGCTCTGAGACTTACGACTTGCGACACAGTCACCCTCAGCGTTAGACAGAATTGGCGACGAATGAGTCACACCGAGCAACGCGCGCTATCGCGCCGCGTCGATCAAAGCGCGGCTCCGGGCGAGCAAACGGATCAAGTTCAGCGAGCCGCCCGAGCGATTATGGGGACAGAAGGCGCTCTCGTTCAGCAACGGTGCGTGACGCAATGCCACACAAGCAAGACATGCTTTGTGCCGTGCATCAGGGCATTCCCTGATTAATCAACGCTCGTGCCGTACATGGCAGCGGCGCACATTTTTTTTAAGGTCTTGTCTTCGGTAAGTTAGCGCGCCGTGATCAGCAAGCGCGGCAAAAGCCCAGCGCCGTGACGGTCAAACTGGCAATCCACACCGCCCGTTTCGTTCACATTGACTGAGGGAGAGCAGTAGGCAGGAAGCAGGAAGCAGGAAGCAGGAGGCAGGCGGCAGCAAAGAGTAGCTCCGTTAGGAGCGCAACGTTTATAGTCATCGAGTTGGTTTGCTCTTCAAGCTCCGTGAGGAGCGCAATGTTGACATTGCGCCCCTACGGGGCTTGCGTTCTTTTGGCGCGATTAACTATAAACATTGCGTCCCTAACGGGACTGGGAACCGCTTTCTGCTGACCGTATGCCTTTTGCTGCCTCCTGCTTCCTGCCTCCTGCCTACTACCGGTGTTGGTATTCATCATAACGTTCGATGATTCGGCGAACATATTCGCGGGTGGCGGGAAACTGTATGCGACTGAGGAATTCATCACGCGAAAGCTGGGCGCGCTCGCTGTCCGCCGCCCAGCGTTCAACGTTCGTCGGCCCGGCATTGTAAGCTGCCAGTGCTACCTCAACCGCATTCGGTTCGTCGCGGTAGCGATTGAGCAGCGTGTGCAGATACCAGCAGCCGACGTGCAGGCTGGTGGCCGGATCGCTCATGGCCTCTTCGAAAGAAGTCGCTCGCGGCGCTGGCATGCCGGAGACCCCGGCGATAGCTTCGGCCAGCGTGCGCGAATGCGTCGCTTCGATCAAGTCTTCGGCGACCACCGGCGTGACCTGCATCAAGCCGATGGCGTTTTGCGAACTACGGGCGCGCGGGCTGAAGAACGATTCTTCATAAACGATGGCTTTGACCAACAACGGGTCGAGATTGTGCTTCGCGGCAATGCGGTTGATGAGCTTGTCGTAGCGATGCGTCCAGTATTGCCACGCGGCTAGTGTGCCGAGCGCGGCAATGAGGATGAGGGTCAATAGAATAAGCAGCCTTTTACGCATCGGAATCACAACACTCAAAACCGGGATCTATCGAGCGCGCCGCATTGATTATAACGGCAAGACCGCGCGCGGCGCATGTCGGCAGCCCAAACCCGCTTTTCATCGCCTGATGCCGCAAACGGCTTTGCCGGCGTTCTTGTGCCGGCAAAGCCGTTGTGCTATGTTACGCGCGCCCTGTAGCAAACCGCCCTGGCGGCACAGGGACACGCCGTAAAGCAAACACCTGAAAACGGAGACCACCCTCTATGAATCATGTTGCAGTGACCGGCCTGAGAAAGCGGTTCGCTCTGGCGCTCATTATCCTGCTGCCGTTGATCGCGGCAGCACAGACGCAACCCGCACGCCGCTTCGACGTCATCATCAAAGGCGGTGTCGTTTATGACGGCACCGGCGGACCGCCGCGCCGCGCCGATGTCGGCATACGCGGCGACCGCATCGCGGCCATCGGCAACCTGAAATCCGCCACTGCCGCGACTGTAGTGGATGCTACACATCTCGCGGTCGCGCCGGGCTTCATCAACATGCTGTCGTGGTCTACGGAATCGTTGATCATCGATGGCCGCTCGCAGGGCGAGCTGCGGCAGGGCGTGACCACACAGATATTCGGCGAAGGCGAGTCGATGGGGCCGCTCAGCGCGGAGATGAAAAGGCGCTTGCTCGCCGATCAGGGCGATCTGAAATACGACGTGCCGTGGACGACGCTCGCAGAGTATCTCAGTTATCTCGAAAAGCGCGGCGTCTCGCAGAACGTCGCGTCATTCATCGGCGAGACGACACTTCGCTAATACGTCATCGGCCTCGAAGACAAACCGCCGACGCCCGCACAGATGGAGGAGATGCGCCGGCTTGTGCGCCGCGAAATGGAAGCCGGGGCGCTCGGCATCGGCTCGTCGCTGATCTACGCACCGGCGTTTTATGCGAAGACCGAAGAGTTGATCGAGATGTGCAAGGTCGCATCCCGCTATAAAGGCAAGTACATTTCGCACATGCGCTCGGAAGGCAATCGCCTGATCGAAGCCGTCGAAGAACTGCTGCGCATCGCCCGCGAGGCGAACCTCCCTGCGGAGATTTACCACCTGAAAGCGGCGGGCCAGGCGAACTGGGGCAAGATGGACAAAGTCATCCGGATGATCAACGAGGCGCGCAGCAAAGGGCTGAAGATCACCGCTGATATGTACACCTATCCGGCGGGCGCAACCGGACTCGATGCGTCGATGCCGCCGTGGGTAGAGGACGGCGGTTATGAAGCGATGTTCAAGCGCCTGCAAGACCCCGCAACGCGCAAGAAGATCGCTGAGGCGGTGCGCACGCCGACCAGCGAGTGGGAGAATCTCTACCTCGCCGCCGGCTCGCCCGACCGCATACTGCTGACCGGCTTCAAATCCGCGAAGCTGAAGCCACTGACCGGAAAGACGCTGGCGGAGGCCGCTCGACTGCGCGGCGAAGACCCGGTTGAAGCGATCATGAATCTGATCCTCGAAGACCGTTCGCGCGTCGATACGGTTTATTTCATGATCGACGAAGAGAACATCAAGAAGCAGTTGCGCCAGCCCTGGGTGTCGTTCGGTTCGGACGCCGCGTCGATGGCTACGGAAGGTGATTTTCTGAAATCGTCTACGCACCCGCGCGCTTATGGCAACTTCGCGCGCCTGCTCGGCAAGTACGTGCGCGACGAGAAAGTGCTGTCGCTCAAGGATGCGATTCACCAGTTATCTGGATTGCCGGCGATGAATCTGGGGCTGGATCATCGCGGGTTCTTGCAGCCCGGAATGTTTGCCGATGTCGTGGTGTTTGACCCTGCGACGATAGCCGACCGCGCCACCTTCGAGAAGCCGCATCAGTACGCCGTCGGCGTCAAGCACGTCTTCGTCAACGGCGCGCAGGTCATCAAAGACGGCGAGCATACGGGCGCGAAACCGGGCCGCGCGCTGTGGGGGCCGGGAAGAGTGAAGTGATGCGTGGTACGTGGTGCGTGATACGTGACTGGAATGCAATGAAGGATGCCAACTTTGGCGCTTATTCACGCACCACGCATCACGCATCACGCATCACTATTCTTTGTACGTCGCGTCGCTGCGGTCGAGTTTGCGCAGCAGCGCCGGCCACACGAGATTGCCGCCCAGGCCCTTCGTCACCTGCTCGACCTGCGCACGGATGCCTTGCAGAATCGGCTCGGCAATGGAAATCAGTTGCGCGCCGCCCGATTGCGCCATGACCTGTATGCGGCACGCCGCTTCGAGCGTGTACATCGCCAGGAAAGCATCCGCCGCCGTGCGCCCGACTGTCAGCAAGCCGTGATTGCGCAGAATCAGCGCGTGATTCGTGCCGAGATCGGCGACCAGTCGCGGCTTCTCTTCGGCGTTCAGCGCCAGCCCTTCGTAATTATGATAACCAATCGACGCCAGCGGGAAGAGCGAAGACTGCGAGATCGGGAGCAAGCCATTTTTCTGCGCCGAGACGGCGACGCCTGAGAGCGTATGCGTGTGATAGACGCAGTGCGCATCTTCGCGCGCTTCATGGACGGCGCTATGAATCGTGAAGCCCGCCGGGTTGATGAAGTACGGCGTCTCCATCACCGTGTTGCCTGCGAGGTCAACTTTGACGAGACTCGACGCGGTGATTTCTTCAAACAGAAAACCGTAGGGGTTGATGAGAAAGTGATGCTCAGGGCCGGGCACGCGCATCGAGATGTGCGTGAAGACGAGATCATCCCAGTGATAAAGCGCCGTCAGGCGATAGAGCGCCGCCAGATCAACACGCGCCTGCCATTCTTCCGCCGTTACCTGCTCGCGAACATCGATTGCTTTCGCTGCCTGCATAACGCTGTCCTCCTATGAATCTGCCGTTAGCGTGATTGGTTGAGCGAAATCTTTATAGCAATGATAGGTGACAAGTGACAAGTGACAGGTGACAAGAAGGAACGAGCAAACGGTGATGCGATCACTGCGACACGCAAAGAAATGATGGCAACACGCAAACGATTCTTGTCACCTGTCACTCGTCACTTGTCACCTTCTTCCGAGCCGTAGATGACCGAAGGCGGCGGCTCCCGGCGACGAGCCGGAAAAGACTTGCGGCGCGCGCCCGGTTTCGCCGGCATAACGCTCGGCGATTTCCATTACAGTCGCTTGCGCATCCGCGCGACCGAGCACGGCGACCGTGCCGCCGCTGCCGCCGCCGGTGATCTTTGCGCCGTAAAGTCCACGCAAAGGGCCGGCTTCGCGCACACGCTTCACCAGCAAGTCCGTCGCCTCAGAACCAAGCCCGCAGACCGAATAGCTGGCGTGCGACTGAAACATGAATTCGCCAAGCAACTCACGACCGCGCTCGCTTGCGGCATTCATCAACAATTCGGCAAAGGCGCGGACACGGAAATGCTCGTAGATCGGATGCGCCGTCGGCATCCGCACGGCATAGTCTCGCTCAGGCTCAACGCGTGTCACCGCGTCGGTCGTGCCGTCGAAGCGCGCCAGGAAATCACGGCCTGCGAGGCGTTCCGGCAAGCCTGCCCTGTAAGACTGCTCGAATTCAGACGGTGTAACATTCGCCACATAGCCCTGCCATCGAGAGTCGGCGATTTTTACGCGCCCGGCCTCGCCTGCGGCTTCGACGAAGAGACCGGCCATCTCGGCCATCATGCGATAACCCATAAACGCGCCGACGCGCACCGAGCCGTAATCTGCGCCCGATACCGAATGGCGAATGCCCGAATCGATGCCCCACACCGCCAGAGTTTCAGAAATTTGCACGGCTCCTTGTAACTCAGCAGGCTGACACAACAGCGCCAGCAACCGATTCGCTTCGCCGCACGAAGCGGTCATCTGATCCATCACGCCGCACGGTGCGCCGACGATGAGGTTTTCGACTTTCTGGCACAACAAGGCGGTCTGGCGCGCATCTATCGCGATATCGAAGGCAGCGGCGACCGCCTGCATCACAGCAACTTCAATAGCGGCGGACGAGCTGACCCCTTTGCCTTCCGGCACGCTGGAATCGATCAGGAGGCGCGCGCCGGAATTGAAGCGAATCTGACGTTCACGCATCAGCACGAGAAACGCGCCTGCCGCGTAAGCCGCCCAGCGCGTCGCCGGATCGCCCTCGAAGTAAGCGCGCGCCGCCAGGTAATCGACCGGCTCGCCATCGCGCTCGAACTCCGCGAGCGGCATCGTCAGGGAGACGGCGCGATGATTCGCTTCTGCGCCGAAGCTGACGATGCGAAGCGTGCGCTCGGCGGCGGGTTGCAAGGCGACGAGCGCCGCTTCACGAATCGGCAACTGCAAAACCAGCGAGCCGGAATAATCAGCGATGCCGCCCATCACGTCGAGGCGACCCGGCGCGCGCGTGACGATGATTTCCGCGTCGCTATCGAACAGCGACCGCGCCGCCGCCACATCGCTTTGATCGAGCCCGTTGATCGTTTCGATGAATCGCTCAACGTCCGCGAGTCCCTGAGTTGAGCCGTGCGTGATTTGTAACATTGACTTCTTTTTATCGTTTCGCTTCAAGCGGTGTGAGTTGACCAGCCGCATTACTCGTCGAGCAAGCCGCGCGCATCAAGCGCACGCCGCAGCAGCGGTTCGATCTGCTGGCGAATCGCGGCGTTCGCATAACCAGCCCATGCCACGTCCGTCTCGACATCGAGCGCTGCGGCAAGCCGCTTGCCGCGCTCATCTGTGACGATCACGCCAAGCTCGCGGGCGATCAGTTCCGTACACAGGTCATAGGGATGGCAGCAGATGCCCAGGCCCTGGCCGCGCTGTCTTAGCAGTTGCTCCATCAGCGGGCGCAGGTCGGCGACGAAACGATCATGCCCGGCGATCAATTCGTAACGCTGGCCGCCGGTCGAGATGTACTGATCTTCAAAGCAATGCGCTTTTCCCGGACGGGGCGGGCCGAGCGCGCCGCGGACGATCTCTTCATCAATCGCTGCCAACTCTTCGCGCGCGCCGGGAAAGAATCGCGCCACCATCGCAAAGCCATGCGCGATGCTGCGCGCCCGCGACGGCTGCAAGGTTAATTTGTAACGTTCGTCACTCAAACGATTGAAGCGCTCGCCCTGCGCCCCTTGCCCGCGCGCCGCCCAGAGGGTGTCGCTCAGATGTTGCTTGACCAGCGGAATCTCGGTCTGCACAGCCAGTTCGATGTCGGCGAGACTCGTCTGTTCGCCGCGATTCACGGCGACGCCTGTGAGTATCCAGGCGCTGCGCTTCTGGTACATCAAGCCGCGCGTACCGTCTATGGGATCAACGATGATGCGCCACGCCGCGTCCGCCTCCTGAGCCGTCTGCGGCAATACCATTTTGCCGCCGTGCAAGCCTTCGGCGATCAACACGACCGGCGTTAGAGAGGCGATCTCGCGGTCGATGAAATCAATCAACAACTCTTCGCTGACGCGGTCGACGGCATAGATCGTATCGCCTTCGTCATCGCGGTCGATGCGGGCGAGGTCTTCGAGCGCGGCACGCTCGGTTGCCGCAACCACCTCATCGCGGATGGTCGCGTGAAGTCGCAGCAGCGGCGCAAGCAGCGCGTTGATGTCATTCATTACCAATCTCCCCGCGCCGCTTGCTTGTAGTGAATATCCGGTTGCGTGCGCAACTCGGCGGCTTTCTCTTCGGCTGACGTATCGCTCAGGAAGTTGCCGCCGCCGATTTCAGGCCCGGCCAGGTACTTCAACAGGTTCGGCTTGCGCAGCGGCGGATGAAACTCGATGTGGAAATGAAAGCTCGCGTAATCGCCGCCATCGGTCGGCGCTTGATGCAGCGGCATCACATAAGGAAACGGCATCTGCCAGAGGTTGTCGAATTTCACGAGGGCGCGTTGCAACGCTTCAGCGAAGTCGCGCAATTCGTTTGTCGATAACGCCGCGAGGCTCGGATGCGTCTGCTTGGGGGCGACGAAGACTTCATAATCGTATCGCGCGAAGTAAGGCATAAAGACGATGGCCGAGTCGTTTTCGTAGATGATGCGCCGGCCATCCTGATGTTCGGCGGCGAGGATGTCTTGAAAGAGAATGCGGCCCGTTTCTTCAAAGTAGCGGCGGCTGGCGCGGGCTTCGGTCTCGATGGTTTTGAAGACAAAGTTGGTCGCGTAAATCTGGCAGTGCGGGTGCGGGTTCGAGACGCCGACGACTTCACCCTTGTTTTCAAAGACGAGAACGTGATCGATTTCGGCGCGGCTGCCGAGATCAACATATTGTTCCTGCCAGACCGCGAGCAACGTTTCAATCTCTGGCGTCGCAAGCTCCGCGAGCGTCAGGTTATGTTTGGGGCTATAACAGACGACGCGCGCAATGCCCTGCGCCGGGCGGTTGCGATAGATGCCCGCAGGCTGATCGGTCTCGGCAGGCGCATCCGTGCCGACGCACGGATGATCGTTGTTGAACACGAAGGTCTGCTCGTATTGAGGATTGACCGCACCGCTGACTCTCTGGTTGCCGGGGCACAGGTAACAATCCGCAAGGTATTCCGGCAACGATTCCTCATCCCGGCTGATGGTTTCGCCGATCCACGGGCGATTCTGCCTGTGCGCTGCGACGATCACCCATTCCTCGCGCAGTGGATGCCATCTCTCTTCCCACACGAATGGTTCGCCTCCTGAAATTTTGCTGTGCGATGACAGAGTACACCGAATGATCGACTGTCAGAAAGCGAGATGCCGGCAGACGAGCAGTGTGCTTCTCAAAGTCATGATAAGTGCAGCGAGCGCAGAGCGCGCCTGCCGGGCGTTAATAAATCTCCAGACCATTTAAGAATCTGGTGAACTCATCTTTGTACTTATCCCGCAAGTTCTGTCCCGTGTAGGCAATCACCTGAATAGCGCCTTCTTTGCCGCCGTAATAATATCCATAATATGTAAAAGGCACTCCCTTGAGGGTTCCTTCCAATTGCATAAACAGCAACTCCTTGCCGTTCACGATTCGCTTTTCCTCTTTCACGACTTTCACATCAGACGCCGCATTCTTCGCATTTTCAATCGCCAGTTCTTTCAGCGAATCAACCGGCATCGCCAGTCCTTCGGCAATGATCATGGCGTAGCCATCTTCACCAATAAGCCGGAATTGCGCCTTGCCTTCATCCGTCGTATCAGGTCGGGAAAGCCGCCATTTGGTTTCATCATACCAGAATCTGAAACTGCCTTTCTTTGTCTGAAACATCGCTTTAGCGGTGGCAGATTTCTCATAATTCAGGGTTGAGGTCGGTCGCGGCTTCGCCTCGTCCGCATATTTCCAGGTTCCATCAGGAAACAAGGTCACTTCTCTGCCGGCATCTGTGCGGGCACGCGTCTGACTTTGCGCCAGGGACGGCTGAGACAGCAAAGCTCCAGCAAAAATCAGTAGCAGAACGTGAGCAAAAAGTTTCATTGGTTTATCCTTTCGAGGATGAAGTGCGTGCCATCAGCGAGATCATCCATGCTACATAAGAACTCACAGATTTCACAGCTATAGCGGATTTCATTTGAGTGTCGCCTATGGAGTGCGGTGATTGGTCACCGCTTTCGACCCCTACTGCTGAAAAGCGGCGACCAGTCGCCGCACTCCAAATATCGCTCCCGGCCAAAGTCAATTGA
>JBBWZK010000321.1:0-18113 GCA_039648975.1 Blastocatellia bacterium | reverse complement strand
GCGATGGGTGACTCGCCGCAATCTGTTCATAGATCGGCTGGCATCAATCTGGCTGATTAAGAAATTCATTGATCAACGACCTCGCTTCTCTTTCGTCTCAGACGGCGAACCTGTGGAGGCAGGAATCCGGTTCGACATGTACGAGGCTGAGTTCACTCACCAGGGGGAAGATTGCACCTTCGAGATGATGATCAAGCAGTTTGGTCTCAGTGATGACACCGGCTTACAGGCGGTCGCTGAGATCGTTCATGATATTGACCTTAAAGATAACAAGTTCAATCGGCTTGAGGCCGCAGGACTCGGCACTGTAATTCGCGGGCTTGCCGACCTCCTCAAAGATGACCGCAAGCTTATTCAGCATTGCCATCCGATCTTTGACGGATTGTATGAATCATTCAGTCAAAAGCCTGAGCCAAAGGCCAAAGGGAAGCCTCGTGAAAGACAAGCTCGAAATCGGGCCGCTCGTAAAAACAAATAGCCTGAGTGAAAGCGAATCTCAACCGGCTCACCATCAGGTTTCATTTGCCGAAGGATTCCGCTTTTGGGTCAAGCTAGGCTTCATCTCGTTCGGCGGCCCTGCCGGTCAGATTGCGATCATGCACCGTGAGTTAGTGGAACGGCGGCATTGGATCAGCGAAGGACGATTTCTGCACGCCCTGAATTACTGCATGCTCTTACCTGGGCCGGAAGCCCAGCAACTTGCTATCTACATTGGCTGGCTGCTCCATCGCACACTGGGCGGCGTCATCGCCGGAGCATTCTTTGTCCTTCCTTCGATCTTCATTCTGTTGGTGCTCTCTTATATCTACGCGGCTTATGGCAATATACCAGTAGTGGCAGGCGTACTCGCCGGCTTCAAACCAGTCGTTGTCGCCATTGTCGTTGAAGCCATCCTCAAGATCGGCAGCCGCGCACTCAAACGTTGGGTACACTTCGTCCTCGCTGCCGCCGCTTTCATTGCGATCTATTTCTTTCACGTCCCTTTCCCGCTCATCGTACTCGCGGCTGGTATCGTTGGCCTTATCGGTTCAAGAGTCTTGCCAACGGTTTTTACTGCAAAGCAAGCCCGGATAAAGAAGGAAAATCATCAGCAATCTTCTGCGCCAGGGCAGCAAGTAGAGAGCGCAAGCAGGACTCGACCAGTGATTGATGATGATGGCCCGCCGCCCGCGCATACGCTGCCGTCCGTTGCGCGTGCAGTGCGGATATTAGTCGTCGGCCTTGTGCTTTGGAGTTTACCTCTAGCCGCGCTGGTTGCCTGGCGCGGATGGGATAGCTTGCATGTTCACGAATACCGATTCTTCACGCAAGCTGCGCTTGTCACATTCGGCGGGGCGTATGCGGTTCTCGCTTACGTTACGCAGGCTGCCGCAGGAACCTATGGCTGGCTCACACACGCACAGGCGATAGATGGATTGGCTCTGGCGGAGACGACGCCAGGGCCGCTCATCATGGTGTTGCAGTTCGTCGGCTTCATGGCTGGCTGGAATAATCCACAGGGCCTGTCTCCGGCAATAAGTGGCATCGTGGGTGCGCTGGTAACGACCTACACCACTTTCCTGCCGTGCTTTCTTTTCATCTTCCTGGGCGCTCCTTACATAGAAGTGTTGAGAGGCAATAGGAACCTGACAGGAGCACTCAATGGCATTACCGCCTCGGTGGTCGGCGTAATATTGAACCTGGCTCTGGTCTTTGGAGCAACCGTGATCTGGCCTCAAGGGCTTCATGGCGGAACTGACTGGTTCGCCGCCGCGATGAGCGTAGCTGCCTTCGTCGCGCTTTACCGATTCAAAGCCGATGTGCTGTGGGTGGTTCTTACAGGCGGATTGATCGGATTAGTCCGTGTGCTGCTGTTCAAGTGAGGTGACGTTTGGTAGCAAACAGCGAGCGAGAGAGATTAACAACTGCCGCGACATGGCGCGAGCGGGTCGCGGACTACCTGGGCCTTGAGCGTAACGTCGCCGCCGCTTCGGGAGCCATGTTATTGCTGGGAATGGGAGAAGAATTGTGGAAGAAGTTCCTTCCAAAATACCTGGAATCACTCGGCGCTGGCCCTGGTGTTATCGGCTTGTTCGGCACGGCAGAAGATTTCTTTGATGCAGTTTATCAGTATCCGGGCGGATGGCTCGCAGATCGCCTGGGTCGCCGTCGCGCCTTCTTCCTCTTCATTGCGGTCGCTTCAATAGGCTACCTCATCTACCTGCTGAGTTCTTCATGGCCATTCATATTCTTAGGACTTGGGTTTGCGATGGCCTGGCACAGTATGGCCAGCCCTGCCATCTTTGCCGTCATCGGCGATGCCCTGCCGAAGAAGAAGCGAGCGATGGGCTTTACCTTCCAATCCATGTTGAAGCGAGTGCCGATGGTCGTCTCGCCGCTGATCGGCGGTGCGCTGATCGCAACGATAGGCATTCGCGGCGGTATGCGGTGGGCCTTAGCCATCACCCTCGTTCTTGCCGCAATCACCATGCTGGTGGTGTTCGTCATTAACGTTCCGGTTGCGCCTGCCGATCAGGTCAACATCAAAGGCGTGTGGCGCTCATTTCATGCGGCGCTCAAGCGGCTGCTGATCTCCGACATCATCATCAGAACGTGCGAAGGGATGGCAGATATATTTGTCGTTCTCTACGCGACGAACGTTGTCGGCGTCAGTATCGCGCAGTATGGGGTGCTTGTCGCCATACAGATCACCACATCCATCCTGATCTATATTCCGTCCGGCAGGATTGCCGACCGCATCGGGCGCAAACCGTTCGTCATTGCTACCTTCATCTGCTTTGCGCTTTTCCCGATAGCGGTCGTGCTCGCTTCCGGGTTTGCGTCGCTCGTCGTCGCTTTTATTATTGGCGGCTTGAGAGAGATCGGCGAGCCTTCGCGCAAAGCGATGATCGTAGACTTTGCCGTAGCCAACCTGCGGGCGCGAACGGTTGGGCTTTATTACCTTGTACGAAGCCTCACCATCACACCAGCGGCAGCTATCGGCGGCGTGCTCTGGAAGGTCGCGCCGCAAACGCCGTTCATTACAGCCGGAATCATCGGCATCATTGGTACGATTGTCTTCGCGGCGACGGTCGAAGAACGTTATGCGAGTTGAACAGGAGGAGTTGTAGAACAGTGACAGGAGAGGAGAAGAATCCATGTGGCGTAGAAAAAATTCGCTTGCGGCCTTGAGCGTGCTGCTTGTCGCAGTGCTCATTTCCTGCGTTGCTCAAACTCACAAAGCCGACAACGCTAACGTGCAGCCAGCCAACAATGCCAACCTGCAACCAGCCGATAATGCCAATGCCCAACACGGCAATGCGAAATCGGTCCGTTCAATTGGGACGATCCATCTTCCTGGCAATGGCGGCTTCACAGATTATCTCATCGTGGCCGCACAAGGGCATACGCTCTATGCTGGCTACCGCACCGAGAACAAACTTGTCGTGGTGAATACGGAAACCAACAGTGTCACCGCCTCTATCGGTGATTTATCCAGAATCTGTAGTGTCGCGCTCGTACCCAGTCTTCATCTTGGATTCAGCAGCAACCGAGGTGAAGACAAACTGGGTGTGATAGACCTGACAAGCAATCGCCTGCTGCGCAAGATTCCTGGCGGGCATGGCCCGGATGCAATAATCTATAACGAGGCATCCAATCTCGTTTGTGCAGCCAATCATGAGGGGCGTAGTCTTACGCTCGTTGATCCGGGTACAGAAAAAGTCGTCGCCACCATACCGCTTGGCGGGGCAGCAGAGTATTTACAGGCCGACCCAAAAACGGGTCTCATTTACCAGAACCTAGAAGACACGAGCGAAGTGGTTGTGGTTGATACGCAAAAGCGGGCCGTAGTTGCGCGCTACAAGATCGCACCGGGAAGCGAGCCAACCGGGTTGGCGCTTGACGCGGCAAACCATCGCCTGTTTTGCGCTTGCGGTAACGAGAAGCTCGTCGTCCTCGATGCTGACAATGGCAAAGTCATAGCCACACTGCCGATTGGTTCGGGCGTTGACTTTGCCGCCTATGACGCGGCGTTACATCGCATCTACACTGCGAATGGCGGCTCTGGCACGATGACAGTTATTAACCAGGATACGGCAGATCAATATAGGGTAATCGAAAACGTTCCTACGCACAGGGGCGGGCATGCGCTCGCCGTAGACCCGACCACACATCGCGTCTATGTTACCTATGGCGGAAGCGAGATTCTGGTATATGATGCGGTTCAGCCCTAGCCGCAAATGAACAGGGCGTGAACCAACGGTGCGATAGCTTCTAAGCGTGTGAATTCCTGGCGCAAGTGAGATACCAACAGAAAGGGCAAATGCTATGAAATCTCAAACTCATCCGATGCAAAGAGCAAATCGAAACACCGTTCGGCGAAGCCGCACATGGATACTGGCAAAGACCGCCACGATATTCCTGACCTCGATAACAGTCCTGTTCGTGGCCGGTACTTCACATTATGGCGCTGTACGACCGTCAAGCCCGCAACAGCAGCCGGCCACACCTGCTGAATGGCAGGCTGTAGAACGAGCAATGGGTAAAGCGGGTGCGATGCAGCCGGGCGATGTGTTCAAGTTCAGCTTTCCGCGAAGCGATCTAAAGGTGACTGTGGGAAGCGTACAGATTAAACCGGCGCTCGCGCTCGGCTCCTGGATCGCCTTCAAGAAGATGGGCACGGAAGCAATGGTGATGGGTGATCTGGTTTTAACGGAAGGCGAAGTAAGCCAGGTGATGTTTAAGCTGCAACAGGGCGGCATCGAGCAGTCGGCGCTTCATAATCATGTGCTCGGCGAGTCTCCGCGCGTGATGTACATGCACATCATGGCACATGGTCACGCCGTCGCTCTAGCTGAGACTATCCATGCTGTGCTGGCTTTGACAGGGACGCCACTGAGCGCGCCGGCAGGCAGCCCGCCATCTCAGGATTTAGGGATTGATACGAAGCAACTTGATCAGATCATCGGCTTCGCTGGTAAAGCCAACGGCGGTGTTTATCAGTTCAGCGTGCCTCGCGCCGATAAGATCATGGAGGGCGGAATGGAAGTGCCGCCTTCAATGGGAGTGGCGACGGCGATCAACTTCCAGCCCACAAGCGGCGGCAAGGCAGCCATCACGGGCGACTTTGTGATGATCGCAAGTGAAGTCAATGAAGTGATACGGGCGCTGCGAACGAACGGCATTGAGGTGACGGCTCTGCACTCTCACATGCTGGATGAAGAACCGCGCCTGTTCTTCATGCATTTCTGGGCGAATGATGATGCCGTCAAGCTGGCGCGAGGACTTCGCGCGGCGCTCGACAAAACGAACTCCGCTAAGAATCACGGGAAGTAAGCAACGCTTTCGTGACGGAAAATGAAAAGGCGGAGCGATTTGCGCCTCTGTTCATCGTGAATTGCTCCGCCTGTAATAAACTTCCAGCGTGTCAGGAGGCTCGCGCAGCACAGGCGCGGCGATGTCTTCGCGCAGCCGTAGCGCCTCGTTCGGTGTGATGCCGGCAACATTCTTTAAACGCAGCATGGTCGCCTGCAATCGGCCTTCGACGAGCGCACGGCGGGAGCGTAAGCGATCAACCTCAACCTGCAACAGTCTTAATTCCAACGGCGCGCTATCACCTTCATTGACGCGCGCCTGGACGAAGCGCGTTGTTTGCACATCAATATTATTGAGCCCCTCGGTGATCTCCAGCTCTCGAATCGCCGCCAGGGCTTCCGAATACAAGATGGCTACCTCGCCCGCAAGCCTTCGTTCGCGGTTAGCGACCTCTGCTTCAGCCGCTTCGAGTTCAGCCCGCGCGAGATCAATCCGCTTGCCGCGCTTGCCGCCAAGTTCAAGCGGGAGAGCGAAGCCAATCGTGGTGGCGCGGTCGGTCCCTGCTCCGACCAGTCGCTCGCTGGCCTGCTCGAAGTCAACTGTAGGATTTGGTCTGAGTCCCGCCTGGCGCAATCGCGCTCGCGCTCGCTCAATGTCGAGCCGAGCGGCGGCAAGTTCGCCATTCGAGGTGAGCGCCCGACGCACAATGTCGCTGGATGAGGCTCCCTGCACCGGGTCGCGATAAGCCGTGGTGGCAGAGCTTGCTATCGGAATCTCTACAGCGGCTGGCGCATCGGGCGTCTTATCGCCGATGATTCGCGGCGCTGATTGGCCGGGTGTGGTTGCATCCGCGACTGAAGGGTTCTGCGCGAACACGGCGCCGCCGGCGGCTTGCATTAAGAGAGTTTGTGTCAAAAGCCACAGAGTGAGTCGGCGACCTATAGCGCGCGTCACCCGCTTTGAAGTTGTCGTCATCATTATGAATTATCCCGATCAACAATTTTGAAGCCTGGCACTTCAACCCCGTCTGATTGCGGCCTCGAACTACCGGCGGTAGTTGAACAAGGCCGAGATTCCCTCTCGTGAGTCGCTTAGAAATGCGTCCGGTATGTCGTTTAGAAAATACGCAAAATGGCTTCGATTATACGATGGATCGCGAGCGGTGATACGGTGAATAATCCCATAAGCGAGAGCGCGAACCCGACGCCTATCAAGGCTGCATCCCTCACCCATGAGCGTGATAAGGTCAGCCCCTCGTTTATCTCAGCTTGGTCAACTAGAGAAAGGACGCGTAGAACACGTCGCTCGAAGCCTTCGCCCTGCTCGCCCAAGAAGCCCGCCCCGGTCGAGCGCAACCTGCGCGGTTGCCCATTAAGCGTGAGCCGCCTGAGCCGCACCAGTGCGCCCGCGACTTCAACCGGAGCATGGGTCTGTTGCGCTGCGACTTCATCGCACACCCTCTCAACTTGCTCGCTCCACCAACGATAAAGCAAGCCGGTCAGGGGAAAGGCTGGAGAGAGATACCGGCAGATTGTTAATATCCACTTGAACAGATTATCGCGCCTAACATGGTGCGCGACCTCATGCTCAAGCAGCGCTGCCAGTTCTACATCCGTTATCGCGTTGAGCAGACCGGTTGATACAACCAGTTTCGAGCGAAGATAACCCCAGACGAATGAGAAGGAATACCGGCTTACGACAAGTCCTACGTCAAGCCCATGTTTCTGACAGGCATCTTCAACCTGTTTAACTCTTTCTGGAAGCGTTGCGTTGTTGGCCGACACCATTCATAACGTTGGAGATGCCGCGACCGCCATCCCTCTATGGGTCGCTTTCAGACCCGCACGCCGGAAGCCGAGTAAGCGATTCACCTACGGCTATGGCCGTGTCGAAGACCTGGCGGGCGTCGCAATTGTGCTTACCATTCTGGCCAGCGCCGCCCTGGCTGGATACGAATCCGTCTACCGTCTGCTGCATCCGCAGAAAGTCGAGCACCTGTGGGCGTTGTGATTGCGGCTATTGTCGGCTTTCTCGGCAATGAGGGTGTGGCGATCTTTCGTATCAAGGTAGGTAAAGAGATCGGCAGTGCCGCGCTCATTGCCAATGGTTATCATGCCCGCGTGGATGGGTTTACCAGTTTGGCCGTTCTGGTCGGCGCATTCGGCATCTGGCTGGGCTACCCTTTGGCAGACCCGATTGTGGGTCTGCTTATCACCGTGCTGATTCTGAGGATCGTGTGGGAATCTGCCAAGTCTGTATTCACCCGGCTACTCGATGGCGTTGATCCAGAGGTTATTGACGAGATCAACCACACAGTCAAGCACACGCCACAAGTGGAGAACGTTACAGATGTGCGGGTAAGATGGCTTGGTCATCGGCTTCACGCCGAACTAAGCATTGCCGTGAATCCAAGTTTGTCCGTTGAAGAAGGACATGAAATCGCCAAGCGTGTGCGACACGAACGACTGCATCATCTCCGATACCTTTCAAGCGTCACCCTTCACCTTGACCCTGCAAACGCATCCGGCGATGAACATCATCGAATCGAGGAGCATACACATGATGATTTGCCCGTTCATTCTCATTCATAAAATTTCGCCTAAGCTTTAACATGGAAAATGAATGGCACAGGAAGGCTCAGATAAAAAACTAAGGACCAAGAGACGGTTTTCTGGGAGCCTTTGCCGTACAAAGAAATTAAATGGCTATAAAGAATATAATCGCCTGTTTACACTCCTCATGGATTTTCATCAGTTAATCTGGGATGAGTCGTGAACCGCAGGTAGACGCTCTTGTACCCAACTAAGGGATTTCCCGTGTAAGCCAGTTATTCTTAGTTGGTGGATTGAGACGGCGAGGCCACGCTCCCCTTTGTGCGCGCCTCCCCCTTCGGAAGTTATACTTGGCCAGAACTGGAAATCATCGCGTCGTCTATTAAAATTCCTTGTTTATGAGATAAGACTATCAGATCGCAAGGTCGTTTATTTCAAGTAGAGGGGCCGTCAGAAGATGATCGGATACACTGATGAAATTCATATAGCTCGCGCAGATTGCTTGATGTTCTTTATCCTCATCGAATGCGGATTGGGCTCCATAGGGTTTGGCAAGAGCAAGTTCTTGGAGTACCAGATGCGGCAAGATTTGGCCGCGCGTCAGCCATTTTGCCTTATCGCCTTTCACGGAACCCTCTTTCAAAAGATAAAAGTGTGGTGTGCCTTCAATGCCTATTATGATCGCCGGATTGTTCTTATAGACCCGGTCAACGGAAATACCGCCAAGGGCTTCAATCCCTTCCGCAAAAAACCAGGCTCGGATGTGGGAGTGCAGACTTCAGGAATGATTGAGGCGATGCTTCGTGTATGGGGCCTCTCAAGTGCCGACTCGTATCCGGTCATCTACAAGCTCACCAAGGTGCTGTTCACTTGCCGCGACATCCTGCCTCCCTCATAACTGCCCCGGAGGTGAAAGACCCGTTTATTCGCCCGGAGCATTTGGCGGAATCTGAAAAAGGATTGCAAGGCAAACAGGTGCGGTCCCGCTAGAGGAAGTTGATGGCTTGCTTTCCATCCCGCCGCCTGAAATCAAAAGGCAAGTTCCCCAAGAGCTTGTTGATGAGGAGTTCCTGCTGTGAACCACAACAAAAATGCTGAACTTCTCTACTGTGTGAATGAGTTTCATCTGCTGACCGAAACTCGCCTCATTTTATATTGCATTTTGGTATAAGATAGTGGTGATCATGCTGCCGTCGCTTGCTGATATTCAAGAGGCCCGACGGATGATTGCGCACGCCGCGATCCGCACACCGCTCGTTCGGCTAAACCTCAGAGAGTCGCCGGCTGAGATTTATCTTAAGCTCGAAAACCTTCAGCCCATCGGCTCATTCAAGATCCGCGGCGCCGCCAACGCCATGGGCCACATGCCATCGGAGACTTTGGCGCGCGGCGTCCTCACGGCGTCGGCAGGAAACATGGCACAGGGGGTCGCGTGGTGTGCGCGTCAGCTTGGTATCCCCTGCACTGTCGTCGCGCCTGAGACGGCGCCGGAAACCAAGATCAAATCAATTGAGCGACTCGGGGGACGGGTTCTCAAGGTTCCTTTTGAAGAGTGGTGGCGAGCCTTTGAACAGCGCGTCTACCCGGGGATTGAGGCGCCATTCATTCATGCCTTTGACGATCTTCATGTGATGGCTGGCAACGGAACCATCGCTCTGGAGATCATTGAAGACCTGCCGGAAGTTGACGCCGTTGTCGTGCCGTGGGGCGGTGGCGGGCTCACCTGCGGGATTGCGGTCGCCATACGTGCCCTGAGTCCGAAGTGCAAGATCTATGCGGCGGAAGTAGCAACGGCGGCACCTCTGGTTGCCTCGCTGGCGGTCGGATTGCCACAGACCGTCGACTACCTACCCTCATTCGTGGACGGCATTGGTGCCAAGACCGTTTTCCCGCAAATGCTCGAACGCGCACAAAGGTTGATTGACGGCTCGCTGGTTGCAGAAGTGGAAGAAGTAGCCGCAGCGTTGCGACTCCTGGCGGAACGCAACCGAATAATCGCCGAAGGAGCTGGGGCATGTCCTGTGGCTTGCGCTTTAGCTGGCAAAGCGGGGACAGGTAAGGTGGTGTGTATCGTCTCGGGTGGAAACATAGACTTCGGCAGACTCTGTACGATACTGACGGAGGAGAATGATATCCATAGATTTTAATGCGGCAGCAGCAGGGGTGACACTAAGAATAAAGGGCTTTGTAGTGGAAGGAATTGAAAGCCGCGGGTCATTTACCAGCAGGATGCGAATAGGATTATGTGCAAACGCAGGCATCACTCAACCATCAATCAAGGATTCCACCTGGGCAGCAAGAATTCCTCGTCATATTGCCGTTTCGTTGTTTCCCTTGTTCGTCTTGATTGACTCTAAGGAATACTTTCCTGGTGATTGAGTAAGAAGAAGCACGGCTTCACTGGCTGGTGGAAAGATGACCTGCTCGCTGATCTTCTTCGCCTTCGCCATTAATAATGTAGGGCAGCGCGGACACTGAGGATGTCAGGCCACGCCGGGCTTTCCGCATCCTGCGGTAAATAATTGCCCAGCTTAGCCTTGCATACAATCATTCGCTGGCGTATTGCAAGGGCCAGCGGTTTTTGATACACCACAACTCGCCACAGCTAGATCATCACTGCGCGTTCGCCATCGGACTTTAGCCAGCGTCAAGAGATGGTGTGTCGGACCAATCAAATCAACACAGGGCGGGCATTTTACAGCGAGGGATCCCTCTGGGACACATCGGAACATTTCGCGATGCGTAGTCACTACCCTCGCCGCACAGTTTCCCAAGCTGCTTGTGTAAAGTCGTTCAAGCAACTTACATCCAACCAACTATGCTTACGGCTCGAACGAACTGAACAGGCAGCCTTGTGGGTGGATCATACCCTATCCCTGCGGTTGCTCTTTACAGGGTATATCCATACATAAAGTGATGGCAGGCCGAAAAAAATCACAGGACGATTGAAAAAAATCCGCAGATTTTTTATTGGCGAATCAAGTCCGTTATAGCGGATACCCTTGAGTGTTGCCTGGGCAGTGACGAATCGCCGCTCTCGACTGGGGCTGGTGAAAAGTGACGGCTAAATAAAACCGCAAGAGAAAGGGAGTGCGGCAGCATTTGGAGTGCTTTGACTTGTCACAGCTTTTAGGCTTTGCGAGGCGGCCAAGCGGTGAGAAGTCACCGCACTCCATATAAGCGAGTCTGCCATTCCCTTGCCCTCTGATTTAGCTGCCGCCTTCCAAATATTGCCCGGACCAACGCTGATTCAAAACCGTTCTGATTTGCACCGGAAGCAATAGCGCAAATTCACTGACAGGTTTTGCAGGGTACGTACATGGCGCGCAACAGGTGATTGGTGGCAAGATAAATCAGAGTCTCTACAATCAGGCTACTGGCACGGATGATCTCAGGGATGGTTGACGATCAGGAAAGGATAATTGCCAACCACGTCCCATCTGCCTTCTTTGTTGTCGCCCTCGACGATCAAAGAATAAGGGCCGGGTAGGAAAAAATCTGACTTGAACCCAAGCGAAAGAGAGCTATATCGGTCTGGGGTTAATCTCCTGCTCTTCCAAATAAGTCGATGGCGATGATCAAAAATCCTTATGCGATAGTTTTCAAATCGTAAATCCCCTTCGAGCGATATTGAGAATGCAAACATTGCAGACGAGCGTGGGAGGATAACTTTATTAGCTCCTTCAGAAGCATTCGGCTCGCTGCCTCTTACAGAAGTCAAAATGAAGATAGGAAGGTTGCCCTCTGGACGCATCCGTCGGCTGAATGCTGCCGCCATTCTTGCGCGTTGCGCTTGCTCATCGTCCAGCTTCGCCTCCAGGGCGCGTAGCTGCTCGGTCAATTGCAACTCCGTTTCCTGATGCTTCCTGTCCGTCGAAAAAGCGGATTGTCGCTCATCCTCATAGCGGCGTTGCCATTGCTCAGAAGAGCCCCTTACTTGATTTATCTCTGTCCGCAAACGTTGCGTGTTTACAAAAACAGCGCCAGCAAAAGCAGCGATTAACAGACAGCCGATTGCCAAGGCCAAGGGCTTATGGAAGAGCCTTTGCAGAAAACGCCGAAATGCGCTTCTCGGCTGGCGGGTATTAATTTGCAACGCCTGCTCCACCGTGACGAATCGCAGGTCTTGCAGGAAGCGGTTCGTCGTTTGCAATCGGGCGATGCATTGCGGGCAATCAACGAAATGCTCCTCAAAGCCTGTGCTCTCTTCTGCCGGTAGCTTGCCCATCAGATACCGGTCGATGAGATCAAGTTGGTTTATTTGCTCATGGTCCATTGCTGCTTCTATGACTCTAAACTAAAGGTGTTCGTAAATCTGTAATTATAACACCACGCTTGAAATTATTTCGCGGATCGCCCGTTCAGAATTTATCGAACCGCTTCAGGTAAAGTTCCTTGAATCGCTTGAGCGCCCTGGAAATGACGCTGTTGAATTGCTGACTTGTCAAACCCAGGCCGGCGCATATCTGATCTTTGTCTTCCTCGGCGATATAATAACGGAAAAGCATCTCTCGGTCTCGTTCGATTTTCAATTCACTGATCACCTGGCGCACGACCGCAGCCCTTTCTTTGCGCCAGAGCTGTTCAAACTGATCGGCTTGCGGATCACCAATCTGCTCGGCGTTACCGATCTCTTCCCGATTCGTCGCCCGCCGCATTCGGCGGACGTAGTCGAGGGCAACATTGCGCGCCACGCTGCAGATGAACCCGGAGAGTCTTTCAGGTTCGCGCACATCACCCTTCCTGATTTTCTCCAGCGCGATTCTAAATGTATCCTGAGAGAGGTCTTCTTTGACCGACTCATTATGAACGATGCGACCGATGATGACGGCAATGCCATCTTTGTAGCGGCGAACCAATTCCGTTTCGGCGTCCGCATCGCCAGTCGTGATTCGTCGTACCCACTCAAGCCAATCTGTTTGGTCGCTCACCTAACCATCCTCATACCTTGCCTGGTTGGCAGGCCGGCCCCAGTCACACATTCAATCGCCCAGGCAGGCCAGCCTGAAATCGGCTTTAAGGCTTGCCAACCATGACAAAGGACGACCAGTAGTGCGGATGGCGCGTCTGTTTGCCGCTACTGAGCATCTGGAGCTTTGCCTGGCGCAGCGCCGCCGCGTTGCTCAGGCCACCGGTCAGATTTTGATAGAAATTCTTCATCAGTTGGCCAGTCGAAATGTCGCTGACGTTCCAAAGACTGACGACGACGGACCGAGCCCCGGCATAGAGAAAGGCCCGGCTCAGTCCGATGATGCCTTCTCCCGATAGCAATTGCCCGCGCCCCGTCTGACAGGCGCTCACCACCACGAGGTCACAATCCAGGTCCAGCCTGGAAATCTCGTCCGCTTCGAGCAACCCATCTTCTTCACCGCCTGGTGTTAACACCAACGCGGATCGCAAGGGTGATTTCTCGTCGATCAGGCTATGCGAGGCAATATGCAGTCGCCGGTAACGCCGCAACGGCTCGCGCTTGAGGGCCTCTTCCGTACATTCCCATCCCAAGAGCACCTTTCGCTGGTCGGCGGGAAAAAGGCTGGCAATGTACTGAATCTCATCCCGCGTTCTCGGCAGCGGCGCTAAATGGAGGCCCTGCGCCGCGCGCATTTGCTGCGCCAGGTCACTTAATCCCTTTGCCTGTGTCTTACCACCAGGAGCTTTGGATTCCGGCTCTAAGGCCGGATCGCCAACGGCAAGGATCTCCAGCTTATCGCGGTTAACCACTCGGCTTTCGGAATCCTGCCATAAACCCAGCATGCTCGCGGATGGATTATAGCTGATCTCATGATCTTCGACTAAGTAATGTCCATTATGAACCAGCGCTTCGAACGGCAAAAAATGAAGCAAGCCATCCGGTACGACGATCAACCGCTGGCCCGGCTTAATCTGTTGAGACAGGGAGCCGAACAAAGTGGCGAAAAGCGATTCCGCCTGCGCTCTGGCTTTAGCGAGGTCACCTTCAAGGTGCAGGTGATTGGGAGTCGCGGCGAGAACACCTAAATACGACCTGATCGCTTGCTCGATCTCCTTGCGGCCTGGCAGCATCTCAAAATAGACTTCGCCGCGCGTGAACAGCCACAGGTAGGAGCGGTTTTGACCCAAAGAGAATTCAGCAAGCGTCATCTGATCCCTGGCCATCTGCTTTTGCAACTGTTCAGCGGTGGCTGGCTTCGACCAGACCAGACGCTCTTTGTAATGCTCCATTTCAGCCTGTAACCGGATTTCTTGCACCTTATATTCGTTTTCTTCCAACTCTTTTTGCAGCTTCGCCTGTTGTTCCCGGCTGAGGTTTGCAGCGAGCAGTTGCAAGCGCAGGCGAATGATGGATTGAGATAGCTCGCTCAAAGTTGCAGCTTGCTTAACATCCTCGGAAAGCGGCTTCTTTCGCCGCGCGCCTGTGAAGATCAGTAAGGTTCGAGCTTTGGCCTCGTCGGCCAGTTCATACGCCTCCTTGAATTGCCCCTGTTCCATCAAGAGGTCTATATATTCCCGATAAGTCGCCTGAGACTCTTCTCTGAGAGCAATCGCGCTGGCTTCGGTGGTGATATAAACGGCCCACCATATTCCCTTGAAATGGTTGATCGCCCGCAAATAAGATTTGAGCGCACGCTCTTTTTGTCCCAACACGCGCTCGGCGCGTGCGCGACTGAGCCAGGCGGGCCATCGCAATTCTCTGGCGTTCACGTGATCCGCAAGACTGATCGCGCGTTTCGCCTGCTTTTCCGCCAGTTCCACAGCCTGTTCCGCATATTCGAGGGCGGCTTGCTTCTGCGAGACAAGTAAGCAGAGAGTTGATAATGCGCATAATACCCTGACCTGCCCCCCAACATTGCTGGTATTTCGATAGATCGCCAGGGCTTCTTCAAAAGCGTCTTTCGCATTCTCGACCGCCCCTTGTTCCTGGCTGATCTGGCCCTTCAAAACTAACAGAGCCGGGTCAGTATCACCTTTCTTACTTAACCCCAGCGCCTGCGTGATACGCACTGAGGCTTTTTCCATCGCTCCCTGCTGATGGTAAAGGTCGGCCAGACCGGTCAAGGCAAGCGTCTGCGCCGGGAGATCGTTGATGATGCGCGCCTGGTCGAGCGCCTGATTGAAATAGTGCACAGCCAAATCGTGCAGATATAGTTCGGCATAAATCAGAGCAATCGCATTCCAGGCATTCGCCCTGACCGCGCCGGGGAGTGATTTTATATCGAGCGCCAACCGGTAATAATTCAAGGCATCCTGATACCTTTTGTCTTGCTTCGAGCGATCTCCCATTTGCAGAGCCGCCTGCGCCGCTTTTCCCGGCTCGCGCATCCCGACCCATAAACCCATGGCTTCTTGCAATTGCAGGCGGGCTGATTCGTACTCCTCAGTGTTAGACAATAGCAGAGCGTTCTGGAACAACGCTTCTGCATGAGTTGCAGTTTCCGATGATTGGCGCTCGCTTCCACTGCGGTCACCTTGCGCGAAGGCAAGCGAGTCAGAAGCGAACAGCAGAACGGCAATCACGGCGAGTGCGGCGAGGTAGTTTTTGGCGGCTTTAAGTTTCAAGACTTTTTAACTCGCTAATGATCTGGGATTACAACATCGGGAAGGTGCGAGCAAGAATACATCGCCATGAGTTAAGTGTAAACCACAAAATTGCCTGGTCAGTTTTGCCCCTCGGAGGGATTCACCATCTGAGGGACAACGACTGAACGGGCGGCCTCCTTCGAGCGTGACGCACGGCCAGGGTAAGCGGATGGAAGCTTCGGGATGAAAGTGATTCTGACAAAGAGAATTTCTCAGGCTCCTGATTCATCAAGACTGGTAAATTGATAGCCAGTGGGATAAACCTCTAGGACATTGACCAGGAGATTTACCCCACGGGTCGCCAGTCATATGGTCAATGGCAAGTCTCAATGCAGGCATCGTACTGAACGTGGCAGTTGGCCCCTCCCCCACTGGATAAACACTGAACATAAGCTTGTTCGCATTCGGGGCAGTTCCGCGCAGCCTTCGGTTGATGGCTCGTCAAGCTGGCCTTATCCCCTCGCCAAGCCTTGTCTGCCGCCTGCGCAGAAGTCTTCGTTTGCACGCTCATCACGCTGAGGGCCAGGAACAATGTCAGAACGAAAAAGCGCGTCCAGAAAAGTTGTCGGTTGTGGGTTGAGAAAGCGCTAGCGGGCGCTCCCTGTGGAGTGCGGTTGTGTTCCATTGTAGGCTTTTCCTTTTAAGGTGAGATCGGCAGCCCGCGTGGCCGCCGTCGCTCACGTAATGGGCAAAAGCCAATGGAAACTGGACAGGCAGGAGAATTTTTTTTCGCCTTTGACGGCGGCGCGCTCAGGCTGATGCCTGCGCCCTCAATCAACGGCTTGAAGAATCCAGCGTGATGTGGATAACTCTATAATCGAATCGAGAGATGCAATTCTGGACACCCTGCTGTCACTTTCTCATGAGAGTCATCTACATGCTGGTGGCGGGTTCTTCGCTGGCCACAACCGACTGTTGCTCCTGTAGGCAGTTGCCTCAGGCACAGCAGGTGAAAGCAGTGGTGACTGGCAATGTACATTGAACGTTGCGGGAGCAGAGAGGGATGATCGAAGACAAACGCAGCTTGTGGGAAAGCTATGGCCAGGGGGATATAACGGGACGGAAAGAACTGATCCTGGCTTATGTGCCTCTGGTGAAGACCCTGGCAAAGCGCATCGCCAGAATCGCACCCTGGGCCGACTGGGAAGACCTGATGCAAGAGGGCGTCATCGGATTGATGAAAGCTATGGAAAAGTTTGATCCCGGCCTGGGCGTCCCGTTCAAGTTCTTTGCGAGGCGCTATATTCTCGGAGCCATTTTCGACAGTTCGGAACTCACCCGCGAGTTGGCTCGCCAGCAGGAAGTGATCTGCCGTAAGATTAGACGAGCGAAGGATGAACTAACGAAATCGCTCCAGCGCAATCCGACGATGGCAGAGGTCGTAGAGAAAACGGGGCTGACCGTCGAACAGATAAACAATGCCCTTGACGCAATGAGCGTCGCCTTTGCCGAAGGGTTTCCCGATACCGAAGAGCCGACCGCCTTAAGCGGCGTTCAGACTGCGGGGCAAGAGCGAGCGGCCATGATTTATGAGGCGCTTGCTCATCTCAATGAAAGAGAACAGGGGATCATTCGTTTCTACTATTGGGAAGATTTGCCGGACAAGGAAATTGCCGCAAGGCTTGGGCTAACGGTAAGCAGTGTCACGAAGACTCGCCAGCGCGCAATCGACCGGCTGCGCAAGCGACTCGATGTGAGCAAGCAAAGTTCGTCTCTTCGCCGCAGCCGCAAGCGGTTCGGCACGAAAAAGAAAGGTGGGCAGGATGAAGGCAGACGATCTGGAAAATGAATTGCGGAGGCTCAAGGACGTTTGTTTGACAGAACCTGAACTGTTCGCTTATTGCGACCTGGAACTCGACCCTATGCGTCGCGCTCGCGTGGAAGCGCATCTGAAGCACTGCTTCATCTGTGAAAGGAAACTGGCGATGCTGCAAGAAGAGAACGAGGCATTAAGCAATCCTCAGATTACGGATGAAGATATTGCGCTCGTCGAGCGGCTGATGGAACACGCTCCCATATCTTCTGCGCCATCCGTCACCAAGCCAGCGGGGACTGCGCAAGGGATTGCCTTGCCGGAGCGCCTGGCCGAATACTTGCGGCAGATCACAACGAGTTGGCGGGCTCATTTTCAGCAATTGGCTGCCGTGCGGGGGACGACGGATCAGGGCGAGGAAGTGTGGCAGTGGCAAAGCCAAGACGGGGTTTTACAGGTCAGCGCTATTCTGGAAAATGCCGACCTCACCATCCATTTTTCCTCTAACGATCCGAGGTTAGAAGGCGCGCGTTTGAACATTCGGCTGGGCCCACTAAGCTGGGAGACGACTTTGCGCCGTATAGCCGATTCCGAAATTCACGCAAAAATCGAGATCACTCGATATCAACGCCCGAAGAATCTGTCAGACCTATCTATTGAAATAGCCTGACGATGTGGTCACGTTTGCCGATTGAAGCAAGCGCGCTGCGACTTGCTGTGCAATAGCTTGCGGTCAAATACTCGATTTATGTTCAGGCGATAGAGCGAAAGGCATGGCTATCGGCGTCTTGTATTGGGGATGCCTCATTGCGGCTGTGCCGCCACCACTTATAGCGGATTTCAATTGCATTAAGCCAGAGTCATGTAGGGGCGGGCCTCTGTGCCCGCCCCAGACTGCGCATTCGTAAACTGGGGCGACCACCGCAGGGTCGCCCCTACAGGTCAAACCCAATTGA
>JBBWZK010000318.1:0-4258 GCA_039648975.1 Blastocatellia bacterium | reverse complement strand
TTTAGCTTCCATCTTTTCCTTCCGCCGCGCCGCCGCGTCCCCGCGTCCCCGCGTCGCCTTCTCAGCGGCGTCGCTTGCGCGCTTGCCGGCAAGCGCACATAATAGCGACGTAAGCTTTCAAGCCCGCAGACGAGGCAACCGTAGCGTAGACTGCGGCCAACTTCTTTTCACGAGGAGACTTTATATGCGCGCGAATCCACTTGTGGAATTATCGAAACTCGGCCAGTCCGTCTGGTACGACAACATCGAGCGCAAGCTCATCACGTCGGGCGAACTCCGCCGCATGATTGACGAAGACGACCTGCGCGGCGTCACCTCGAACCCGGCCATCTTCGAGAAAGCCATCAGCGGCTCAGACCTCTACGAAGATCAGATACGCGAACTGGCTGCCGCTGCCGCAAACCCCGTCGAGGTCTATGAAGCGCTCGCCATCCGCGACATCCAGATGGCCGCCGACGAACTCCTGCGCGTCTACGAAAAGACGGCTGGCCTTGACGGTTACGTCAGCCTCGAATGCTCGCCCTTGCTGGCCAACGACACGCAAGGGACGATTGACGAAGCGCGCAGGCTTTGGGGGCTCGTCGGTCGCAAGAACGTGATGATCAAGATTCCCGGCACCCCGGAGGGCATGCCGGCGGTCGAGCAATGCATCTATGAAGGCATCAACATCAACATCACGCTGCTGTTTTCAATCGCCAGCTACGAGGCAACCATGGAAGCCTACATTCGCGGCCTCGAACGCCGCACCGCCGAAGGCAAGCCGGTCACCGGCATCGCTTCGGTCGCCAGCTTCTTCGTCAGCCGCATCGACACCGCCGTTGACAAGAAGTTGCAGGAGGCTATCAACCAGGCGGCCAACGAAAGCGATAGAAATGCGCTCAAGTCGCTCATCGGACGCATCGCCATCGCCAATGCCAAGATCGCTTATCAGCATTACAAGCAGGTCTTTCACGGTGAGCGCTTCGCTGCGTTGAAAGCCGCCGGCGCGCAAGTGCAGCGCCCGTTGTGGGCATCGACGTCGACGAAGAACCCGAGTTATAGCGATGTGTATTACGTCGAAACCTTGATCGGCTCTGAAACGGTGGACACGATTCCGCCGGCGACGCTCGCCGCCTTCCGCGATCACGGCGTGGCCAAAGTTACAATTGAAGACAACCTCGATCAGGAGCGCGCGCGGCTCGCCGAACTCGAAAGCTTCGGTATCAGCCTCGATGAAGTGACCGAGCAGGTCTTGCTCGACGGCGTGCGCCTGTTCGTCGAGCCGTTCGAGAAGCTGCTGAAATCCATCGAAGCCAAACGCGACGAGATCAGCAGCCACAAATCGCAATCCGAAACGGCAGACTGAGGTACAGGAAATGATGAATGCAGAATGATGAATGCGGGGAGTAAACGGCTGTGGGATTGTCTATTGATAATCCGGCGCAACGCACCGCCGCCGCCTTTTCCTCTTTCGTTCATCATTCATCACTCATCATTCATCATTTCTTCTCATTTCCCCTCATATGGCGACCTTTTCCAGATCAATCAATGTCGAGATGGACTGGCTCGATACGGCGAGCTTCGAGATACGCGGCCAGTTAAACGACAATGTGCATTCGCTCGCCGCGCGCTTCGTCGTCGGCTTTCCCGATTTCACCATCCGCGAAGCCGCCGGCGAATTGACCCGCATGCCTTATCCGGGCATCTGCACAGGCTCTGTGGCGGCGCTTGCCGGTTTCGTCGGCGAGAAGATCGGGCGCGGCTTTCGCAAGCGCGCCGGCGAAATTGTCGGCGGTTCGTCAAGCTGCAATCATCTGCATACGCTGGTGACCAACATGGCGGCCTGCGCCTTTCAGATGAATTACCTTGCGGCCAAGCAACGCCCCGAAGCCGAAGCGGCGCTGCGCAAAGTCACCGACGACCCGGCCCGCAAACGCCAGATGGTCTTGCACTGGATGCCGCAGTTGCGTAACTCATGTTATACATTCAGCGAAGCGACCGACGGGCTCTTTCAAATCGACAACAACCACATAGAAAATGATGAATGATGAATTGGGGGATAGCTAGAGCGGTTTTCAATCGGATGTAGCGCAAGCTAACAGCTTGCGCTACATGGCAAACGCATTTGAAAATCGCTCTAGAGATGCGCTTCGCGCGCGGCGGAAACGGACGTGGGATTGTCTATTGACCATCTGCCTTCCTTTTCCTCTTCAGTTCATCATTCATCATTCATCATTTCCCCTGATGAGGATCATCTTATGGGCAAATACTTTGAAGATTTCGAGGTCGGCGAAGAGGCCGTCACCGCAGGCCGCACGATCACCGAAACCGACATCGTCAACTTCGCCGGCATCACCGGCGACTGGAACGAGATTCACACCAACAAAGAACTGGCCGAGCGCGGCCCCTTCAAACAGCGTATCGCGCACGGCGCGCTGATCTTTTCCATCGCCACCGGCCTGTCGGTGCGCATGGGGCAGACCAACGACACGGTGATCGCTTTCTATGGGCTTGACCGTTTGCGCTTCGTCAAGCCGACCTTCATCGGCGATACCGTGCGCGTCCGCCAGAAAGTCGAAGGCAAAACGGAACGCGACGAGCGTAGCGGCCTCGTCACCATGCTCAACGAAGTCGTCAATCAGCGCGACGAAGTCGTTATCAGCTACACTGCAAAAGTATTGCTCAAACGGCGCTCTTGATTGCGGATTGCGTATTTAACTCTTTCAGCGCTGACCCTGATTCTGCCAGCCGAGGGCTAAATTTCAAAGGAGACGGCCTTGCCAATCCTCAAGCCGCCGCGTCGCTTTGCGCAAGGACGAGTCGGGCGTTTCTTTCGCGAGCTTGGCCCCGGACTGATCACCGGCGCGGCGGATGACGATCCATCAGGCATTTCGACCTATTCCGTAACCGGCGCGGCGTTCGGCTTCGCGCAGCTATGGACGGCGCTGTTTTCTTTTCCGTTGATGGCCGCCGTGCAACTGATGTGTGCGCGGCTGGGTCTGGTCGCCGGCGAGGGCCTGGCGGCAGTCATCCGCCGGCGCTATCCGCGATGGGTGCTGTGGGGTGCGTGCGGGTTGCTGGTGTTTGCCAACGTCGTCAACATCGGCGCCGACCTGAGCGGCATGGCGGAGGCAATGGAGATGATGATCGGTCTCCATGCAACTGTGTGGACGCCGTTGTTTGCCGCGCTGATTGTTGTGCTGCTCATCTGGTCGAGCTACCGGCGCATTGCACATATATTCAAATGGCTGACGCTCGTCCTGTTCGCTTACGTCATTGCGGCATTCCTGGCTCATCCAAACTGGAACGACGTCTTGAAGGCGACCTTCGTGCCGCACATTGAATGGAGCGCCAGCTATCTGGCCACCTTCGTCGCCATCCTCGGCACGACGATTTCGCCTTACTTGTTCTTCTGGCAGACGGCGCAGGAGGTCGAAGAAGAACGCGCCTCGGGCCGCAAGTCCGTCAAAGCACGGCGCGGCGCGACGGATGAGGAACTGCGTGCCGCGCGCACCGATGTCCTGACGGGCATGGCGCTCTCCAACCTCGTTATGTATTTCATCATCATGGCGACCGGCGCGACATTGTATGCGAGCGGCCAGCGCGACATCCAGACGGCGCGGCAGGCCGCCGAAGCCTTGCGCCCGCTGGCCGGTAATCTAGCTTACCTTTTATTCACCGTTGGACTCATTGGCACTGGCATGCTCGGCATCCCGGTACTCGCCGGCTCCGCTGCATACGCCATCGCGGAAGCCATGCACTGGCGCGGCTCACTTAATGACAAGCCGCGCATTGCGCCGAAATTTTATGGCGTGCTGGCGGCGGCGGTCGTCTTGGGGCTGGCGCTCAATGCGCTGAAGCTGAACGCTGTGAAGATGCTGTTTTACGCGGCGGTCGTCAACGGCCTGCTCGCGCCGCCGCTGGTCGTGTTAGTCACCTTGCTTACAAGCGACAAGCGCATCATGGGTAAGCACACGAATTCGCCGCTGATCAAATATCTGGGCTGGATTACCGCAGCGGTGATGACCGCCGCCAGCATTGCCATGCTGGTGGTGTGATAAGAAGCGTGGCAGGTGATGCAAGGAGTGGTCAGGAGTCAGAAGCCAGAAGTCAGAATAAAGAGGGAGTCGGCTGTCGCCTCCGCTTTTATTCTATAGCGGATTTCAATTGCATTAAGCCAGAGTCATGTAGGGGCGGGCCTCTGTGCCCGCCCCAGACTGCGCATTCGTAAACTGGGGCGACCACCGCAGGGTCGCCCCTACAGGTCAAACCCAATTGA
>JBBWZK010000316.1:0-16621 GCA_039648975.1 Blastocatellia bacterium | reverse complement strand
TCAATTGTTTGCTGCAAAATGCTCCGGCTGCACGGCGCACATCTATCGAGCAACTGATCGTTCAAGGTTTCGACCAGACGCGGTTAAGGCTGGGCGGGGTTCGTGAGCAGTTGAATCGGCAGGATCAGAACGCAGCAGAACGCTTTCAGATATTAGATCAGAACGACCGTCGCATCATGAGTCAGGTTGAAGATGCCTTCAGGGGCTTGATGCAGACATTGACCGACGAGGCTAAAGAAGGCCCGCGCCTGTTCAGCTTTCAGCCGGTTGAGCTGGGCTTCCTTGATCTACCCAAATGGATCAGCAAGAAGTTTCGCCTGACGTTGTGGTGCGAACATTCTCGCCTGCCTTTGCCCGGCTTGAATGGCGAGAAAGACAAACATGGTGTGTATGAACTGGAGTTGCCGCGCGATTGGTTCGTCAAAGCCGCGCCCTTTCTCAAGCTGCTCACCAGCACACTCAGCCTCGTGCTGCCGGTGGCTTCGTCTACAGTCAAGCTGGCGCTGGATGAAGTTGCCTACAAGCGCATCGAAAAGGAATTGGAGTTAGCTCAGAAGACTATCGACTCGGTGGGCAAGGGATTGGACAACGCCAAGAGCTTTCTTAAACAGAGCGCGCCCGATGTCGAACACGACGAAGCAGTCCGCGCGCAAGGCGCGATCCTGCGGCAGCTACAAGTGTGGTTGAAAGAAAAAGACCCTAGCTTTGGCGGACTGGTCCGCGTGCAGAACAAGCGCCATGAATTTCTCTGGGTGCATCCGCAGTTCGAGAAAGAGTATTAGGCCTTCAATAGAAGGATGTGCCGGTGGCAGCTTCCAGTCAGGCGCGAGCCGTCTCTGGTCACTCCTGACTGGAAGCTGCTGCAACCGGCCTTACCCCTGTCCGGTTACTCAACTGCCCTGCTCAACTGGCTCACTGGCAGAGACAGGTGTTATTGCGTGTGTCGCGGTCGGTGATCGTACAGCGCGTCGTGCCCGCAGGCACCTGCAAACTGGCGCTGCCTTTGTGTGTCGATTCATCATCGGTCACCAGTACGCGCCGATCTGCGGGGTTGTGCTCCAGCGTGTAGACGCTGCCGCGAATCGTCACCTTGCCTTTGCCTGTGAAGGCCGTCCCATTGCAGCAGAAGCGATAATCGCCGGTCACTGAATTAACTAGAACAACAATCAAGGGATTGCTGTCATCCTGCACGCAGATGTCAAAGACCGATACTTTGAACGAGCAGGTCGCTGTATTGCCGGATGAGTCTGTGGCCGTGCAGGTGACGGTCGTCATGCCAAGCGGGAAGCAAGTCCCTGAAGGCGGCGTACAGGTGACCGGGTTGGGCGGCAGCGGGCAGTTGTCTGTAGCCGTCGGCGTCGTGTATTTGACGACCACGCAGCCGCTGCCGACTTGCGGAGACTTGAGCGTGATATTCGCAGGGCAAGTGATCTGCGGCGGCTGTGTGTCGTTGACCGTGACGGGGAACGAGCAGCTCGAAGTATTTTTTGACGAATTGGTGGCGGTGCAGGTCACCGTGGTGGTGCCCTTCTGAAATGTCGAACCCGACGGCGGCGAGCACATCGGCGTCAGCGGGCCGTCGCAGTCATCGCTGGCCGTCACCGTATAGTTGACCACTGCCGTGCATTTATTGGGGTCTGTGCTCTGTGTGACGCTGGCAGGGCACGAAAGCCTCGGCGGTGAGTCGTTGACCGTGATGTGGAAGGTACATTGCGCCGTGTTGCCAAAGCCATCGGTCACCGTGCAGGTGACGGTCGAGGTGCCGCGCGGGAAGGTTGATTGCGGCGGCGGCGTACAACTCACAGAACAGGACGTGCCTTTAGGTGCGTTCGATTTTTTTATCGCCGCGCTCTTACGCAATAACGCCGCGCCGCCACCGCTGCTGCAAGGACAGTCCGCCGGCGGCGGCGCATAGTCGACCGCCGCCGAACACTGACCCGGATCAGTGAATACTGAAAAATCATCCGGGCAGCTAATCGTCGGTTGCACGGTGCAGGGCACGAATTCATAAGCGCCGACATCACAAGCCTTGCCTTGCGGGCGACCGACACCGCGCTGGTCTGTGCTGACCGTATTGCCGGATAGATCGGTGCAGTCGAGCGCGGCATCAATGGCAACGCTGCCCGGCAGCAAGGCGTGCGTCTGTGTGAGGCCGCCGTTATCTTGCAGAGGGCCGAGATTGAGCTGCGCCGGCGTGACCTGCGTGAAGCCTGGACAGGTGCCGTTGGTGTTGAAGTTGACTCCTGTGGCATTGAAGATTCCTGTATTAAAACAATCGCCACCCGATGGGCTGTTGGCGACGATGGAGTTTTTAATGTTGATCGCCATGCCGACATTGTAGATGCCGCCGCCGCTGCCGGCGGCGGAGTTTCCCGACATCGTAGTGAAGCTCACGTTCACCGTGCCGACATTATAAATGCCGCCACCGGTACCCGCGGAATTGCCCGACAGCGTGCTATTGATGATTGTTGCCGCTCTGTTTTCAGCGTTGAAGAGGCCGCCGCCGCTAGTGGTGGAATTACCTGACAACGTGCTGTTAGTGAGCGTCAGTGTGCCGTCGTTGGAGACGCCGCCGCCCACATTGCTGGTCGAGTTGCCCGATAAGGTGCTGTTGAAGATCGTCAGCGTGCCGCCGTCATTCGAGATACCGCCGCCGTTGTTAATCGCAGAGTTGCCCGACAGCACCATGTTAATGAGTGTCAACGTGCCGTTGTTGAGGATGCCGCCGCCACTGCTGCCCGGCACATTTCCATCACTGATGGTCAGGCCGGAGATCACTACGGTGATGCCACTGAGGACCTCGAACACCCGCGATGCCTGGTTGCCGCTTACCGTAACTGAGAAAATTCCTGGCCCAATGATCGTCAGGTCGTCGGTGATGAACAGTTCCCCCGACGTCAATGTGATCGTGCCGGTCAACTCGTCCTGAAAGTCTATGACGTCAGGGCCGGGATTCATATTGGCCTGATCGATGGCATCCCGCAGCGAGCCGGGGCCGCTGTCGTCGAGGTTCGTTACGGTGAATGTCAGTGGCATCGCGGCGGCGCTATGGGCTCGCGCTCCGCTTAACCGCATGCCGGTTATGATTGCCAAAATGATCATCAGCATCGCCACCGCAATGCCGGTTCTGCTTCGCATCTTTGCCTGGCTCACTTGCTTATTCCTCCAACCTGATCTTTTCTTGTGGGGACTGATCGCTGCACCGGCTCGCAAAAACTGGAAGATTACTGCCGATGTTTGATGACGGGGACGCAGGCAGAACCTAACACAGCAAATGGGTTTGTTCAAGCATTACCGAATCCTTACCCATAAGCCCATGAGGTGTAGGGTAGCCTGAACCATCAGCCCCAGATATTGCATTTTCTGCTGATCTTATGGAGGCAAACCCTATACAGAGATATACAACACCGTCAAGTAGCGGACTATACAATTCATATGTATCCGGCGCGGCTTCCTATACTTGAAATGATGAGCGCGGCGACGCTCAGTGAATCTGGTTGTTCTCCGCCGCTGCTCGATCCGTCAACGCCGTCAGCCACGAACGGCTCAATGCCGATTCGCTCTCGCGGCCCTTTTCTCGCGCCGCGCCGATGCCGCCGGCTTCCGGCAAGAGTTGATTGACCAGGCCGAGAATATCCGCCGTAAGTCCGGGGAAGATGCCGTGAAAGAGCGCCGCCGCTTTCGCCTGAATCGATAAGACCACTTCGGCATCGCCGTGACGCGCCGCGTCAATAATCTGCCGCGCCGCGCGCTGCGCATTCATCGACGTGAGCGGCAGCGAATCGCTGATCTTGAACCAGGCATACTCGGCTTCGTGCTGGCCTTTGAAATTGGCATTGCGCGGGCTGCCGGTGCGCATCAGGCCGGGACAGATCGTCGTCACGATGATGCCGTCTTTGCGCAACTCGGCGCGCAAGCCTTCGGATAAGCCGACGAGCGCGAACTTGCTGGCGCTATACGGCAGCAGGTGCGGCACGCTGATCTTGCCGCCGATGGACGAGATGTTGACGATGCGCCCTGCGCCGCGCCGCCGCATCTCTGGCAGCACGGCAAGCACCGCATAGAGCGGCCCCCAGAAGTGTACTTTCATCGCCTGCTCGTAATCTTCAGGCGTCATCACGTCCATAGGGCCGACATTAATCGTCCCGGCATTGTTGATGAGCACATCGATCTGCCCGAAGTGATTCTGCGCCGCCTGCACAAAGGCTTCGACCTGTTGGCGGTCGCTGATATCGCAGGGAATGCCGAGAACTTCGGTGTGCTGACTTAACTCTTGTTGTGCGGTTTGCAATTCGCCTTCGTCGCGGGCGCAGATGGCGAGCCGTGCGCCTTCGCGCGCCAGCTCGCGCGCAATCAGAAGTCCCAGCCCGCGCGAGCCGCCTGTGATCAAGACTACGCGATCACGAAAGCTGAATGAATTGACCTGACGAAAGAGTGCGCGCGCCGCGAAGAACGCGCCCGCACCCAGTGCGCTGAGAAGCAATTTGTTGTTTACCCGATTTCCCATAGTTCGCTCCTTGTAGAGTGACAAGTGACGAGTGACAAGTGACAAGAAAGAAGAGACGCGCTGCCAGTCACACCACGCTTATGGCTCAACGGACAGCAGAGCTATGGTTTGCTCTTGTCACTTGTCACTTGTCATCCAATATCCACGATGACCGGCGCGTGGTCGGAAGGTCGTTCCCAGGCGCGCGGCGCTTTGTCTATGGCGGCGCTGGTGGTGCGCTCGGCCAGCCGTTTGGTCGTCCAGATGTGATCGATGCGCAGTCCGAGATTGCGCTTGAAGGCGCTGATGCGATAGTCCCACCATGAAAACTGTTTCGGCTCGTCGTTGTGCAGGCGGAAGGCATCCGTGAAGCCCCAGGCTTTGATCTCTGCGAGGGCGGCGCGCTCCGGTTTGCTGAACAGTACGCGGTTTTCCCAGAGCTTCGGATTATGCACATCGCGGTCTTCGGGGGCGACGTTGAAGTCGCCGCACAGCAGCACCTGCTGGCCCGCCTTGTACTGCGTATCGAAGAACTCGCGCAGCCGCCGCATCCAGTCGAGCTTGAAGGCATACTTGTCTGTGCCGACCGCCTGGCCGTTGGGGATGTAGACGTTGACGATGCGCACGCCATCAATGGTTCCGGCAAGCAAGCGCGCCTGCGCCTCGGCGCTATCATCAGGAAAACCGCGCTGCACGTCCTGGCATTTCGCGCGCGAGAGAATGGCCACGCCGTTGTATGTGCGCTGCCCGAAGACCGTCGACTCGTAGCCGAGCGCGGCGAACTCTTCCGCCGGAAAGCGGTCGTCCGTACACTTGATCTCCTGAAGACAGAGCGCGTCGGGCTGTGCTTCTGCGAGCCAGCGGGTCACGAGCGGCAAGCGCGCAGCTATCGAATTGACATTCCAGGTTGCTAGTTTCAATTTGCTCATTCCTTTCCTAATGATTTGCGGAAAGGATAAAGATTTCTACGGCGACTGTCTATCGTCGCCCTGGTCGCGCAAATCTTCTTCGACCGTGCGGCGGTCGCCTTCGGCAGTGCCCGGCGTCGGCCCGGGGCTGCCCGACTGGTTAAGCCCTCGATTCTTCGATGACGACTGGCTATCGGAGTCGCCGTGACTGTCCTGCTTCTTCTGATCTGCCATGAATCTTCCTTTCCCGCCTCGCTGTTCGATAGCAGTTCATACAAAGAACTGCCCAGACTTCAACTGCAATGACAGTGCCAGACGTGCGGGGTAGGGCAATCGCGGCGGCAGGCGTTGCGGAGAAATGGCGCGTCGATAGATTATTTTTTAATCGCGTTGGCAGGATGATCCGTGTGCGCGGCGGTGGCGACGACCAGTCCTTTGCTTGTCGCAAGAATCAGCGTGTCGCCGGCGAAGATGGGCGCGGCGACGATCTCGTATTCTTTGTCGAGTTGATAAAGATTGACGCGCCGGCCATTGGCGTTCAAGAAGACCGCGACGTAATCGCTGCGCAACGGCGCGACCATGGCCGCATCGCCTTCGACAACGGGGGCGGCGGTGATGCGGTTCTCAAGCCGCCGCTTCCACAGGCGGTCGCCGCTTGCCAGCGCCAGCGCATAAATGAAATTATCGAACGAGGCGATCAGCACACGGTCACCGACAATCACCGGCGGCGCTTCAATGGCTGCGCCGGTGCGCGACCGCCAGCGCAGCTTGCCTGTCGCCTGATCGACCGCATAGACGTAACCGTCGCCGGAACCGAAATAGAATGCGCGTTCGTGGCTTGTCGGCTGGCCAATGATTTTGCCGCCGGTTTGCAGCTTCCAGATGAGCTTGCCGGTTTGCGCTTCAACGACGCGCAGCGCGCCGTCGTCGCTGCCGAAAGCAATGGCGTCGGCGGTGACGCGCGCCTGTCCGCGCACGACATCTTGCGTCGCGACTTTCCAGATGATGTCGCCGTTGCGGGCGTCAAGCGCATAAAAAGCGCCGTCGGCAGCGCCTATATAAAGCCTATCCTGGCCGGCGGCGAGCGGCGATGCGAAGGCGCGCGGGTAATCCTTCACCCAGACGGTCAGACCTGTGGTTTTATCAATGGCGAGCAGACTGGCTCCGGCTTCCGAGCCATCGGCGGCAAGCTTGCGCGTAGCGATGTAGATTACATTATCACTTGCGGCAATTGGCGCGCTGATCAGGCCGCCGGGTTCCGCAGACCACAGCAGCGCCCCCGTGTCGCGGTCGAGACAGAAGATGCGCCCGCCTGTGAGCGGCAGGTAGATGCGCGCTCCGTCGAGCGTCGGCGGCAGCGTCATGGCGTCATCTGTGAGATGCTGCCAGGCGCGCTTGAACGGCAGGGCCAGCCGCGAAGTCGACACCGCTCCCGGCTCGGCGAGTTGATTCTGCGCCGGCGCGTTCGCTTGCCTGGATGGCACAGGCGATGGGCTCGCGCTCTGCGCGTAAGCCTTGGCGCTGAAGCTGAATAATAACGCCGCGAGGAACATTGAAGCATAGAGCAAGCTTGATAGGCACCGATATAAAGAAACATACCGGAAGCCGCCTACCTGCCACGCCTGACTTTCAAGTGCGCTAGTCATTAAGATGATTCGCAATGTAGTGCTGAGAAACGATAAACGAGATGCCCTTGCTTGGCCAGAGCGTTAAGGTCTATAGCCTAAGCCCCATATACGCATGAGCGCAGTACATCCCTGATCAAAACCTGTTGTAATAATCTACCATCTGGAAAGAAAAAGGCGTCCAGGAAGCCGCTCGTAGTTGCAGGCTTGATAGAGCATCGGGATAAGCTTGTTCTCGAAACGGTTTTGTCTTAAAGCATATGACAACTCCCTTTTGACCCACATGGATTCTACCGAATTAGGAGAGAGAATAAGAGCAAACCAATCGCATCGGCGCAGGGCTGCGCCAATTTCATCATGCCACTGCTGTGCGCCGAGAATGTTCGTTTGGCTGTACCATACGGGTACTCCGTGTCGCCTGATCATTTCGGCCATGTCATCGGCGAACTGCCTATCCGCGCTTGAGTGTGATAAGAAAAGTTCACTGGGCGGCATTATTGAGCGACTCGGATTGAGATTAAGCGACTTCCTTCAGGGCCTGGGCAATTTGCTTCAACCCTTCCTCACTGTTGCCGCGGTCGGGTAGAGTTATGGACTTCAAGCGCCTTAAAATCCAAGGGAAATTATTATTCTGGAATTCCTCTGGTGAACCCAGTAGGACTGGAATTAAACGCCAGTTATATGCATGGTCGCCTAACGCATAATCAATGCTCCAGCCTACCTGATCAGATTTCAATGCATTGGGCGTCAGCAGGACAACCATCGCCGTTGATTCTTTGAGACCCTGTGCGATCTTCTCGGCCCAGTTTTCTCCGGGCATGATCTCATACTTGTCATACCATGCATCAAGGCCCGCTGCTTTAAGAGTATCTGCCACCTTCTTGGCAACCAGTTCATCTTCGGATGAATAAGTGATGAAGACTTTCATTGCTTTATACTCATCATTGTAGAATCTATCCGCTATTATATGCTGCAAGCAGCGATGTAACAAGCCCTTGCCCTAGAGCCCGAACGACGAGTTTGCCACTATCCTTTCACTCACACGCCCCAGCGCAGACGCACGACCAGTAAGGTGACGATCATTACAACTACGGTTAGCAAGCCGCCGACCTTGACGTAATCCGAGAAGCGATACTTGCCTGGGCCGTAGACGATTGCCGTCACCGGCTCAAGCGGCGTCGGAAACGTGCAGCTTGCCGCAATGGCGATGGTCAGCGCGTAAGCGCGCGGGTTGGCGCCGATCTGGTTGGCGACGTTGATGGCGATGGGCGCGATCATCAGCGCGCAGGCGGCATTCGCCATCGGTTGCGTCAGCAGAATCGTGAAGATGAAGAAGGCCGCCAGCACGACCATCGGGCCGCCAAAGCCGAAATACTGTGTGACGAAGTTCGCCAGCATCGCCGCCGCGCCGGTCTTCTCCATCGCAATGCCAAGCGGAATCGTCGCCGCGATCAGCACGATGCTGGTCCAGTCGATCTTGCGGTAAGCATCTTGAATCGTGATGCAGCGCGTCAGAATCATCGCGGCAGCAGCGGCGAGCGCTACCAGCGCAATCGGCGCGAGATTCAAGCCGGCGATGATGGCCGACAGCACGAAGATGCCGACCGCCAGCATCGCTTTGTTGCGGCGCAGCGGCGTGTGTTCGATGTCTTCGAGCGTCAGAAAATTCGGGTCGGCGCGCAACTGGTCGATGTTTTCCGCGCTGCCCTGTATCACCAGCACGTCACCGAATGCCAGGCGAATGTCGCCCAATTTTTCGTGCAGGGCGCGGTTGTGGCGATAGATCGCCAGCACGTCTGCGTGATAGCGCGAGCCAAAGCGAATCTCTTTCAGCGTGCGTCCGACGAAGGTGGATGTCGGCGCTAAGATGGCTTCGACGATTACCGTATCGGCCTGCTCTTCGGTCTGGTAAGGCGTGCGGTCGCTTTTGATCTCCAGCCCTTGCGCGTCCTTGATGCTGAGTATCTGTTCGAGTCGGCCTTTGACCAGCAGCGTATCGTTGGGCGCGAGCCGCAAGTCGCGGTGCGGCAACAAGCGCTCGCCCTGGCGCACGATGCCGAGGATCTGCAAATCGTATGTGCCGCGAAAATCGGCTTCCGCCAGCGTCTTTTCAGTAAGCGGCGACTTCGGTTCGATCACCACTTCGGTGACAAACTCTTTGCTGCCGAACTCGTGGTCGAACTCTGCCGCATCATGTTTTGGCAGCAGGTGCGTGCCGATGGTCAGCAGATAGATGATGCCGCAGATGACCAGCGGAATGCCGACCGGCGCGAAGTCGAAGAGCGAAAACGGCTCAATGTGATATTTATTATAGTTTGATGAAAGGAGGCCGTTGATGGCGAGATTGGTTGACGAGCCGACGAGCGTGCATTTGCCGCCGAGCACGGCGGCGAACGCCAGCGGCATCAGAAACTTCGACACAGGCTCTTTCAAGCGCCGCGCGATGGCGAAGACCGCCGGCATCAACACCGCTGTCGTCACGACGTTGCTCAGGAAAGACGCCAGCGCCGCCGCCGTGAACATCAACACAAGCAGAAAGACCGTCTTATTAGAGCCGGAGACGCGATGCATATGCCGTCCGATGGCTTCGACGACGCCTGTGTTGAACAACGCCGCCGAGATGACGAAGAAGCCGGCGATGGTCATCACCGCCGGGTCGCTGAAACCCGATAGCCCTTCCTTGACGTCGAGCACGCCGGTCAGCGTCAGGCCGAGCAGCATCAACACCGCGACCAGATCAATCGGCAGCACTTCAGTAACGAATAATACAACTGCAATGAGGAGGACGGCGAGAACGATTGCGATTGCCACTCGGTTAGTGAACCTCTTTCGCTGATTTCATCATTCTGGACGCGGCTAGGCAGCGCGATGCGCGCCGGTCTTGAGATGATCAATCGTCCGGATGAGATCATCGAACTCGACAGGTTTCGTCAGATAGCCATCCGCGCCCAGATCGACCGCCGACTGCGCGGCGCGGTCTTCATCGCCGGTGACGATGAGGATGGGCACGTCACGCAACGGGCCGTCGCGGCGAATCATCTGGATGACCTGTTTACCGTCAATGCCCGGCAGATTCAAATCGAGGATGATGACATCGGGTTGCATCTCATGCGCTTTCGCAAGACCCGATTCGCCGTCGCTTGCCGATTGCGCTTCATAGCCTTCGGCGGCCAGCAGATGGGCGAGCGCATCGCGCGAGTATTCGTCGTCTTCAATGACTAAAACCTTCGGTTTTTTTTCTGCCATAGCCTTTCTCTTTATACCGCTCGCCGCTTGATGTGGCTAGCCGCGATGTGCGCAACCTTTCCATACAAGCGGATCGTTTGCGCCGGGCTTGAATCGCTCGTTTTTAATGCGCTCTGCCGTGTAAAGCCCATCGCAGAGATGAATCGGGCAAAGCGAATGCCACACGGTTGATGGCGACCGACAGGCGAAGTAGAATGCTGTCATTCCCGACAGTGAACGCTTGCAGTTTGGTTGGTGAGCGAGGTTTCTCGCAGAGGTCAATCACGATGCTGCACAGGTGCATGGTTATCGCCTTCAGCCTGCTTTGGTTTATCCTGGCAGCGCGCGCGGGCGTGGCGGCGGACTGGCACCCGGTCAGCGATGAAGAGATGAAGCTGACAGCGGCGGACATCGGCGACCCGGAAGCCGATGCCGCCATACTCTTCCGCGAAGGCCGCATCGATGATACCTCGCTTGACGGCACGACGTTGCGCGTTTATCTGCGCATCAAAATTTTCAACGAGCGCGGTCGCCGTTATACGGACGTGCAATTGCCATATCGGGTTGAGCTGGGCCGCATCACAGATGTCAGCGCGCGCACCATACGGGCCGACGGCTCGGTCATCGATGTCGCCAGCCATGACATTTTTGACCGCGTGACGCTCAAGACGCGACACGGCGTCTGGCGCGCGAAGATTTTTTCGATGCCGGCGGTCGAGCCGGGCGTGATCATCGAATATCGCTACCAGCAGCTTTACCCGGCGGGCTTTCGTTACTTTCAACTCGATCTGCAATCCGAATTGTTCACCCGAAAGCTGCACTATGCGATTCAGCCGCTGTTTGCCCCAAGGCTCGATGTACGATGGGTTACATTTAATACCAAAGACCCGAAGCGTTTCGCGCCGACCTGGGACGGCATATTCGAGATCCGCGCCGAAAACATCGCGCCGTTTCGCCACGAGCCGCTGATGCCCCCCGAACTCGGCGTGAAGATGTGGGGCTGGCTCTATTATTCAGGCGAGTTTGAAACCGAGCCGGCGAAATACTGGCGGGTTTACGCCAGACGTATGCACGACCGCACAAAGCATGAAACCCGGCCAACGCCGCTGATCCGCCGCGTGGTCGGGGCGATGACGCTGGCCACAGACGATGTCAATCAGAAGATCGCCCGCCTTTACGATTACGTGCAGAGGGAGATACACAACCTTGGCGAAGTCAAAGAAGGTGAAGAAAATGAAACCGCAGTCAATTTGAAGAAGAATGCCAGCGTTGACGATACACTGCGACGCCGCTACGGCACGCCGCGCGACATCAATCGGTTATTCATCGCCCTGCTGCGCGCCATAGGACTTGATGCGCGTGTCGCGGAGATGACGACGCGCGACGAGAACTTCTTTCATCGCTCATTCCCCGACGCCTTTCAATTCAACAGCGAAGTCGCGGCAGTCCTTAGACGCGACGGCGCGCTGCAATTCTTCGACGCCGGCACGCCCTATTGCCCGCGCGGCATGCTGTCTTGGGAGAAGGAGGGCGTCACGGCGCTGGTTTACGGCAATCACGACTGGCGCTTTGTCGACATTCCTGTGAGCGACGCGACGGCGAGCGCCATCGAGCGCCAAGTCAACGCCGCGATCAACGGTGACGGGCAGGTGGATGCGCAGGTTGAGATGAGATTGACAGGCCAGCGCGCCCTCGCCTTTCGCAACGAAACGCTGGATGCCACGCAAGACGAGCAGCGCCAGCGTCTCGCTGCGGCGGTGCGCAACACGCTGCCGATAGCGACCCTTGACGACAGCTCTGTCGTCTTGGCGAATCCGCGAATCCTTGCCGCGCCGGTCGCCGCGGCTTACCGTTTCAGCGCGCCGCAGTTTGCGACGCGCACCGAAAAGCGCTTGCTCGTGCGGCCCGCGCTGTTGAGCCGCCGCGACGAAGGCTTGCTCACTGCGCCGCGCCGTGCCAACAATGTCTACTTTGATTTTCCCTGGTCTGAGAGCGAGCGTGTGGTGATCGATGCGCCGGATGGCTTTCTCGCAGAAGCCTTGCCGGGCGCGATAGAGATAGACATCGGCGCGGCGCGCTATCGCGCCTCGTTTACGGGTGATGGCCGTCGGGTGATTTATGAGCGCCGGTTAATTATCAACGCCATCAACTTTACTGTTGAGCAGTACGATACGGTGCGCGAATTCTTCAATCGCGTGCTGCAAGCCGACCGCACGGCCATTTCATTCAAGCAATGACGCGCCGCAGATCAGTTGAGGCGAAGGGCCGAGCGGGCTTGATTGACTTCGATGTGAACCAGATGCGCAAGGTCAGCATTGTTTGCGAGCACGTTGCGCCAGCGCGCTTCGGCAAACGCGCAGCCAAGCCGAAAGCAGACGGGGGCCAATTCCTGATAGGACTGGCCGTAATCTAACGCGCAATCGTTGGCACAGACCGTCAACGGCGCGCCTTCGGATGCCTGACTGATTTCGGATGCATTAATCATTCTGGAAACCATCACGTTTTGGTCCTCTATCATCCATAGACGCAAACCGCAGGCAGATTCTTGCAATTTTTTTCGATCCCTTGAAAAAATTGTAAACCGAGGCAAACCGGCCATGGATCATGTCAATGCGCGGCGCTGATGCCGGCAGATCGAGACGGTCACTTGAGCGCGGCGGCGCACTTCTCTACAATAGGGCTTTCTCGCTTGTCCTGCAGAGTGATCCATTATGTTGCGGAACGTGATTCATCGCTGGGAACGCAATCTCTCGCAAAGAGATGTCAATCGGATGGCGATCCCTTTTGAATGGGGACTCGATTATCTGAGCGACCACCTTGGCCGCTCTCCGCAGCGGCGAACGAATGGCAATGGCCGGGCGGCACGCGAACTGCTCTTCGCTCTGAATGAGCGCGCCATCCATGAGAGCGACCATTTCTTCAGCGCGCCCGCCGTGACAGAGTTCGCCTTTGATGGCGAATGGCTGACGTTTCCCAGCCATGTGCGCTCGCCTTACACGAAGAACACTCCCGTCCACGCGCGCTATTTCCCCGTATCGACGCGCGGCAATATGCGCGCTACAAGCGAGGTCGAACGCGCGCGCCGTCGCGCCGTTGTCGTGCTGCCGCAATGGAACGCCGACATTGAAAGCCATGTCGGATTGTGCGCGCTGCTCAATCGCATCAATGTGGCGGCCTTGCGCTTGAGCTTGCCCTATCACGACCGCCGCACGCCCGAAGGGCTGGTGCGCGCCGATTACATGGTGAGCGCCAATGTTGGCCGCACGCTGCAAGCTTGTCGGCAGGCGGTGCTCGACGTGCGCGGCGCGGTCGACTGGCTCATCGAGCAGGGCTATGAACGCATAGGCATCACCGGAACGAGCATCGGCTCCTGCATAGCGTTTCTCGCTTTCGTTCACGACGAGCGACTGCGGGCCGGCGCTGATAATCACGTATCGAGCTATTTTGGCGATGTCGTCTGGGAAGGCATCAGCACGTCGCACGTGCGGCGCGGACTGGAGACGGCGATGACCCGCGATGAAGTGCGGCGCGTGTGGTTGTCGATCAGCCCGAACGCCTATATTGAAAAGCTGATGCGCAACCCGCGCCATGGACTGTTCATTTCGGCGCGCTATGATCTGTCGTTCCCACCGTCGTTGTCGCGTTTATTGTTTGAAGAATGCGAGCGCCACGGCCTCGCCTATGAGCGCCGTCTCGTGCCCTGGGGCCACTACACGATGGGCAAAACGCCATTCAAATTCTACTTTGGTTATCAGGCCTTGAGCTTCTTGAATAAGCACCTGTGAGCGCCGCCACGCAAGATGTAGCGCAATCTGTTAGATTGCGCATTGACCGGCGCAATCTAACAGATTGCGCTACATCAGCAGTCTCCTGCGCATTCGCTCTAAAATGGACTGGCCGGATTGCCGGAAAAGAAGTGACACAGATTCGTATCGCCGGCGCTGGCAAGGATCGTGCGCGTCGTCTTTTCGACTTTGCGCTCTTCATCGTCGCGCAATTCGACAGGCAGATCGATGCGCTGCAATCGCTGGCCGAAACGCACGACGTGAACCAGTTCGTGTGTGATCACATAAGTGAGCAGCGAGCCGAGATGGAGTTGCGTGTGATGCATGGCGTCAAGGATGCGGTGGTCTTGCAGGCAGATGCGATAAAGGTCGCCTTCTTTGAGAACCAGCGAGCCGGCGGCGCGCTTGAAGTTGTAACAGACCGTTTGCGCGAGCGCCGCGTCGGTGACTTCGGACTGGTAGAGGGCGCGCAGGGTTTTGACTTCGTAAGGCATTCGCTGCCATTCGCGCGGCGCGACGCAGTAATACGCGGACACCAGCACCGCTGCGCGCGCGCGCGCTTGTCGCACGGTTCTGAGTTGCGATGGATTGAAGCAAGACAGTTCGTGCATCGACTTTCGCTCGAATGCGCGCCGGCTGAAGCTTAGCTGTCTGCGGCGTCTGCGAAAAAAAATGGTAAGCGCGCCGGCTTTTTGCGTCAAGCGGCAAGTCTTGTAGCGGCCATGCGAGCGTGTTAAAATTATCGTGTCTTTGAAAGATACGGTTGGAGGGGTTGCAACGCTATGCCGATTTATGAATACATCTGCGAAAAGTGCGGCTCGCACCTTGAGGTCATGCAGAAAGTTTCGGACGCGCCGCTCAAGCGTTGCGGCAAATGTCGCGGCAAGCTGGAGAAGATTTTTTCGCGCACCAGCTTTCAATTGAAAGGCGGCGGCTGGTATATGACTGATTATTCAGGCAAGTCTTCGTCAAAATCAGACAAGCCAGACAAATCCGATAAGCCAGACAAATCCGACAAGACCGAAAAGAGCAGCAAGAAAACCGAAAGCAAGGCGTCCAATGATTGAGCGCCAAGCGCCAGAGCGGTTTTATAGATACTCTCTCGATTCTCTTCCTCTCGCGAAACGGGCCGGTGATCGTCGCCGGCCCGTTTGTTCAACGCCCTGTCCCTACGCCGCAAGCCGGCGCGCTCGTATCGTTCTTACAGCAGCAGCGCGTCGGAAAAGAAAAAACAACTTCGCTCATTGCAGCGGCATCGTAATTGCAGAGCGAAAAACTAAAGGTGGTTGAGATTCGTAAAGGAGAATGAAAGGAGTTAAAGATGGCTAGCTTCCGGGACCCCGCAAAAACCTTCTCCCCGATTGATGTCATCGAGCGGCTCCTCGAAATCACAGACTACTTCGGGCACCAGCCGATACTGTACATTTCAATGGATGACGATCTCGCGATGTACCTCGACAGTTTTGGATTCGATGTTTACAGCTTGACGACCGACACGAAGAAGAAATTCGACACCACGACGCGCAGCGTGCTGGTCATGCCGAACGGCAGCCGCTCGCACGAAAGCGTCACCGCGCATTAAACGAAGTCTCAACAAAAGCCGAAAGCGCAAGACTGACGGCGAAACAAAAAGCAGAAGCGGCGGAGATCACTTCGCCGCTTCTGCTTTTTGTTTGTAATCATGGAGTTCCGTCTTTAGGCGGAATGATTCGTTGATGCGAACTTCCGCCTAAAAGCGGGATTCCAAACTCAGAGCACAATCATTCAACCGCGCTTCTGGCCTTTCCGGCTCTCGGATTTGGCGCTGGGCGCTTCGAGCAGATCGTTGCGCAATAACTCGACCAGCCGCTCGTCGCCGCTCGTCACCACTTTGCGATTCGCCACCGCCGTGCGCCCGAAGACCGGCAGCGGCGCAAGCTGCCCGGCTTTGCGCGCCCGCAGCGCCGTGCGATAACGCGACTCGCGCGGGTTGATCTCATAGGCGGCGCGAAAGTGCTCCTGCGCCAAAGTGAGATCGTCCTGCCGCAGATAAATCAAGCCGAGATGATAAAGCGCCGCGTCGAACTTCGGATCCATCTCGATGCAGCGGCGCAAGTGGCGCACCGCAATCTCTGTGCGCCCCTCTTCCAGATAGGCCCGCCCGACGATGTAATACATCTCCGGCGTCGGCTTGAGCCTGAGCGCCCGCTTCAAGTGCATGATGGCCTCGCGCAGCTTGCCTTCGCTCACCAGAATACGGCCCAGCCCGTAATGCGCCGTGAAGGAATTCTTCTTGATCTTCAGGGCGCGGCCCAGGTGCCACTTGGCCGAATCCAGATCGCCGTCGTCGCCGCATATGACGCCGAGCATCAACAGCGCCATGCAGTTTTCCGCTTCGCTATCGACGGCGCGTTCAAGGTAAGCGCGCGCCAGCACCGGCTTGTTGATGCGGAAGAAATGCTCGCCGATGAACGAGGCCAGTTCTTTGTTCGCCGGGTCGAGCAACAGCGCCTTCTCAAAATAACGAATGCCGCGCTTGGGGTTGTTGTCGCCGAACAGATCGGTGCCGGTGTCGAGCAGGCGCGCGAAGAGATCGAAGTTCTCGCCGCTGAA
>JBBWZK010000313.1:0-4646 GCA_039648975.1 Blastocatellia bacterium | reverse complement strand
GTGCAAGTGCAAACCAGTGACTGACAAAAAGAGCTTGGGCCGGCGGGCGAGTTTGGTATAAAAGTCCATGAGATTGCTCGTCGTCAAACTTTGCCTTGTCAATTCCTATTGCGCAACAGATTTAGTGAAACCGCTACTGAAAGGCCCGCAGAAGCAAGCCGGGAAAGACGGGCCTGCCAGCACAGGCGATCAGATAGAACAAGTCATCAAAGAGCGTGCGACAGCCTTGGCTAAAGAGCTTGCGCGGTCTGCCGTCCCGCTGTGGCTATTCGTTCCCGGCAATAATGATCTCATTGATGAGCGGCTGGAGACGCTCCCTTATTACCATCGTTTCATGAACGTCTTGATGAACAGCTCGGAACTCGTAGGTCGTGTGCGGGTCAAAGATTTATGCCCGGAGGCGGAATCAGACTACGTCGCGCACGTCGAAGGGCCTTACTCGTTTGTCGGCTTCAACAACGCCTCGTTTAAGAATAATAACGAAGGGGCGCGACTGAATGACGACGAATACAAGAACCGACAGCCGGCGGCGGCGGGCGACTGGAGTCCCAAACAGATCAGCGATGAGCAGGCCCGGCTGCTGGCGCGCGTCAAAAATCTGGTGGAAACCAGCAGCCCTTACGTTTACATCTTTTATCACATCCCGGAAGTTGACGACCCACATCTGGTTTCAGGAAGCCCGGAGGCTGCGCTGTTGAGCGTGATGAACACGAGGAGTAGAAACTCGTCAATGGTTGGGACGTCGTATCTGTATTCTTCCTGGTTCGTCCCTGCTTCCATTCGCCAGTCCTGGGATGAGTTGATCCACCTGGACAAGGTCAAGGGACTTTTTGCCGGCCACCTTCATGACAGCCGGCGTGAAGCCTATCAGAGCTTCCGCTGGATGCGGGGCTTTGATTATTCATCCGACACCTTCACGAAACTTTATATCTGCCCGCCGCTGGCGGTGAAGCGGCAGGAGGGCAAAGAGCCGCAGGCGCGCGGCTTTCAAGAAATATCGCTCGACGAATCGGGGTCAATAGGCGATGCGCAGGGGAGCAACGGCGTGCATATCGTCTGGTATGAAGCCGCCTGTGATAACTGCAAGGTCGTTAAAAAATTCACAGACGACGCTCCGGCGACAAGCGGCCTAGCCCGGCAGTTAAGCCTCGGCCAATTGCTCGAAGCCCACGGCAGACCGCAAGATGCTGAAGCCATCTACGCCAAGGTGCTGGCCGGGCAACCAGGCTCGGCTGACGGCATCGCTTCGGAATCGCTGCAACGAGTCAAAGAACAACGGAGGCAATACACCATGTCACCAGGCATATCGGCATGGCTAGCGGTCATTGGGGCGCTGTGCTTTGGGATCGTCATCGGTTGGATCACGCACCGCACGCTGCGGCGCTCAAGGCCGAGCGGCCTCAGCGATATTGCCACGGTCATCGGGGCAATCGGCGGGGCGGCAGTGACCGGGTTGTTTCGCCGGGATTCGGGTGATTTCGGCGCTTATTGCATCGGCCTGCTGATCGGTTTCTTCGCCTACCTGATCATCGCCGTCAAGACGACGCCGCGCAAAAAGCGTCAGGCGATTGGCGACTGGCTGGGGACCGAACCGGCGTCAGGCTCGCCGGGCAGCGGTGGTCAGGACAATGCCGCGCCGCCGCCGGACCAGCACACAGACGACGCTGACTTCCCCGTGCCCGAATGATCACGGCTCGGCGCTCTGGCCAGGCTGTTGCGACGGGCGAGCGATGTGTAGGTTCGTCATGCAATAGGGCGTATAGGCGAGGCCCAGCAGGTTGCCTTTGTTGACCAACTCCCAGCGCACCTGGCGCAACGCATGGCTGACGCTGATGCCTGCGATCAAGCGGCTGAGAAGCCCTTCGGCGACCTCTATGGCTAGCGGCAGTTGCACGCTCACCTCGGTGCCGATGACGCCGCTGGCACCGAACACGCCGAAGGTGGAGACAAAGTTGAGGACTTCGTCCGGCTTCAGGTCGCTGGTATGACAGCCGTTGATGAAGACCAGCGGATGGCGGTCCTTCCAAAGCTTGCCTTGAAACGGTCGCGCCCAGTTCAGCAGGTCGTTCGGGTAGATGCGGTGCTGATTGTTGCTGTCGTTCGGCCCGACGCCCAGGTAAGGCTCTTTGGCCTTCCCGTCATACATGCCATGACATAAGAAGTAGGCGAGGTCGGATGATTCAAGCATTTTCAAGACCTTCGCCTTATCGTCAGCCCCGCCGAGCGGCACGAAAGCCGCCGCTTGTTTGAGGTTGTCGAGATGGGCCGTAATGGCCGCGCTATTGAGCACCTGATCGCGCGTGACGCCCACCGACAGGTTGAGCGTGTTGTTGATGCAGATTTCGTCCGGGACCTTGTGCTGCATGAGGCCGCCGCTCTCTTCTTCGGTTTGGCTGACCGGGTTGATAGGCTGCTCGATATGATGTTTCAGGCCCCAGAAGCCATAAGGGCACAACGTATTGCTGCGGTGCTCATCTTGATGTGGGCAACACTCTTGCATATCCTTCGTGCGTACGGCACCGGGATTTGACCACTCCTCCTTCAGCACGTCACACCAGTGCAGCCCGCCGGTACGGTAATCCGGCAAAGGGATGTCGTAGAGCAAGGCCCAGGGGTAGGCGTAGTTCGCAGAGCCAGTCCGTGGGACTTGAATCAGTGAGGTCTTGGCAAGCGCCTGTTGCAGTTCGTTCTCCCAGTCTAGCGCGCGCTTCCCGGAGCTATCGGCTGCGGCTTGGACGAACATGCGGTTATAAAGCAGGTTCCCTTGCACGGCGAGCCTAGCCAAGTCGCACTGGAACTGCCTGTAGGTTTTCCCGTTGCGCTCGCCGTTCGAACCCAGCGCATTCTGCCGCGCTTGTTCATCAACCTTGCAACTCTTCCGCTCCTTCATCCAGAAGCAGTCCAACAGTAGCTCGCGGGTTTTATCAAGCATCTGACTGGCGTCTGCCGTGTTGTAAGGGATCCAGCGCGTCAAGCGGTCTTTGCCCTGCTCAACAATGATGCGGTGCCCGCCGCCGCCATCGTCGTTCATGGCCAGGTTCAAAGCGACCGGGTAGCTGGCAATCTCCTCAGGGCCGGTCCTGATCTCGCGCGTTGCCAAACGGTCCAGCTCTTGAAAAGTGCCCGACAGCACGAAATCAACTTTGATCTCGTTAGCCTTGGCAGCCTCAGTGTCTTCGGCGCTTCTGGCGATGCTCATCTTGACGATGGCCGATTGCAGGAGATTGTTCTCGTAATAGAGGCAGAGCCGTCCGCGCGCCGTCATGTGTCGCTCGCCGTAGTTTTCCGGGAATTTCGGCGCACGCAGGCGCAGGGCTACAGGGCCTTGCCACTGACGGCGCACTCCGTTGATGTAAGGATAACTACGCCCCGTGTTTCGCGGCACCCACATCCAGGCCGTCGCCTGACAGAGGCGCGCGCCGGGGCCGCTCTCCTCAGGGTCGAACTCCGTCGGGTCGAACTCGATATCAACGGGGTCGAATGAAGAAGGCGCAGGTTCGTCCGCACGATCAAGCGGCTCGGCATCCGCGCCGGGTAAGACGGGGCCGGCGACTTCGCTTTGAAAATCGCTGCTGACCAGCACGATCTTGATCAGGTAACCGTCCTTATCGGGCGGCAAGGCTTGCTCTGGAAATTCGCCGTTGCCTTTGACAATGCTGGGGACAGAACTCCAGCGCGGCCCGACATCAACCAGCAGGTCATAGACCTGTTCCGCGAGCAGTGCTCCGTTTGGCGCAATCAGATTGTAGGTCTGTGGGTCGGCGAAGTTCGCATTCAGCACGCGCGGGGCCTGCCGCGCCATCGTGTCCAGGGCCCTTTCAATCTCCAGGCTGAGTTCCGGGTAGAGAATGGCGATTTGCTGCAAGTCATCCCGCATAAATCCAGTCTGATGCTCTAGCACAGGGGCCTTCTCGGCTGCTTCCGACACCGGCAAAGCCGCGCCGGTTTCGCGCGACCAGTCCAAGTCTATTTTCAGGCTCGTCACCTCGCTTGAGAGATCAAAAGCCTGGCCGAGAACCTCGGTGAATCTATCGCTCAACGCGACACCCGGCGCGATCTTCTCAGAAACCGCCAAGGGAAGGTGATAGTTATACACCTGCGAGCGCGGAATCATTGCCCTGACCTCATGCAGCTTGCTGAAGATCGGGGTAGACTGAATGATCTGCTGGCAGCGATCAATCCGCGAGTAGACCATCTCAGCGAACCGTTCAAAGCGCAACACGTCCTCAGTCTCCGTGCCCATAAACAGGTACGCTGAGAAGTCGTCCGTCATCCGGCCCGTTTCATCGGGTCGCGGGCGGGCGGCATCAGACAGACGCTCGTTATGAACGATGCTGGCGTAGAGGTTGAGAAAATAACTATCCAGGCTCGCAGGCTCGCCGCCGGCGACCACCAGCACGGGAGGGCCTCCCGCTACGACCATCTGTCGGGCCAGCCTCAGCGCGAGTCCTTCTTCGTCGGCGGACACCTGCAAAATCAACAGCCGTGTCCCTGACAGGATCAGGATATCGCGCAGCGCTCCGGCCATCAGGCCCTCGGCGTTCCGGCCAATGTCCAGAATCGGCTCGGAGGCATAGAAGTTCTCAATGGTGTTCTCAACAGCATAGAGGTCGCTCTCACGATAGAGGTGGCGGTCAGTGATGAAT
>JBBWZK010000222.1:0-6188 GCA_039648975.1 Blastocatellia bacterium | reverse complement strand
CGGCATGACCGATACGGAAGCTATCGCCCTCACGGAAGAAATGTTACATTCGGGCGAGATCGTTGATCTCTCTGATCTTGGCCGCCCGCGCGTCGATAAGCATTCGACCGGCGGCGTCGGCGACAAGACTTCCATCGTCATCGCGCCGGTTGTTGCGGCGGCAGGCGTGCCGGTGCCGATGATTTCAGGACGGGCGCTGGCGCATTCAGGCGGCACGCTCGATAAGCTCGAATCCATCCCCGGCTTTCGCACTAACCTTTCACTGACCGAGTTCCGCGAGACCCTCGAACAGGTCGGCGTGGCGCTCATCGGCCAGACCGTAGAGATCGCCCCCGCCGACCGCAAACTCTACGCGCTGCGCGACGTCACCGCCACCGTGCCATGCCGCCCGCTGATGGCCGCTTCGATCATGAGCAAGAAGATGGCCGAAGGCATATCGGGCCTCGTGCTCGATGTCAAAGTCGGCAACGGCGCGTTCATGAAAACCGAAGCCGAAGCGCGCCAGCTTGCCGAGTTGATGATTCAAGTGGCGCGCGGCCTCGATAAAGATTGTGTAGCCCTGCTTACAGATATGAATCAGCCGCTCGGTCGCACAGTCGGCAACGCCCTTGAAGTGATCGAAGCCTTCGAGGCGTTGAAAGGCCGTGGCCCGGAAGATTTCATCAGCCTCTGCCGCGAGCTGTCCGCCGAAATGCTCGTGCTGGGTCGTGCCGTCGCCACGGTTGACGAAGGCCGCGCGAAGTACGACGAATTAATCTCCAATGGCGCGGCGCTGGAGAAGATGCGCGAAATCATTACGGCGCAAGCGGGCGACCCGCGCGTCCTTGACGATTATTCATTACTGCCGACGGCGCGGCACGAGCGCAGGGTTCCGGCGCGGCGCAAAGGTTACGTGCAGGCGATTGATACCGAAGCCATCGGGCGCGCTTCGATGTTGCTCGGCGCGGGTCGCTTGCGGCTGGATTCAAAGATTGATCCGAGCGTCGGCATCACGGTCGAAGCGCGTATCAGCGACTGGGTCGATGAAAGCACGCCGCTGGCGTTGATGCACTTCAACGATGCGGTGCTCGTAGACGAGGCCGGAGCGGTCATTATGCAGGCTTACCAGATCGGCGCAGAACGCACGCCGCCGCCTGCGCTGATCAAAGACGTGCTGCGCTGATCAGCCTTCGTTTACAAGACTGTCTTGAAGGCGATAGAATCGTGCCGCAACGTTGAATCACTCAAAATTTGTTGCCGGGACAGTGGCCCGGATAGTAGAACCGCCGCTTGAAAGCATTCCACCGATTAGGAGAGTTACTATGAAAACCAAACTGACACGCCGCGACTTCGTTCGCACGAGCGCCGTCGCCGGAGTTGCCGCCGGCCTGATCAATGAATCGTCGCTGCCGGCCTTCGCAAGGCAGGGCGGCTCGCGCCCTGTCGTCGTTTCGAGCGCCAACGGATTGAGCGCCACCGCCAAAGCGATGGAGTTGATTCGCGCCGGCAAAGATACGCTGGATGCCGTGGTCGCCGGCGTCAACCTTGTTGAAGACGACCCCAAAGATCAGAGCGTCGGCTACGGCGGTTTGCCCAACGAAGAGGGCGTCGTCGAACTGGATGCCAGCGTCATGCACGGGCCGACGCATCGCGCCGGCGCGGTCGCCTCGCTGCGCAATATCAAGAATCCTTCGTTGGTCGCCAAAATTGTAATGGAGCGCACAGATCATCTGCTGCTGGTCGGCGAGGGCGCATTGCGATTCGCGCTGGCGCATGGCTTCAAGCCGATGGACTTGCTGACAGAGGAATCGCGCGCCGTGTGGCTGAAGTGGAAAGAGACCATGAGCGACAAAGACGGCTGGGGGCCGGGACTGGCCGCGCCTGACGGGCCGCCGCAGAGCTTGATCTATAACGGCGATTGGGACAGAGCCGAATTGCTGGCGCGCGCCCAGGAATACATTGCGCATCCGCCAACGGGAACGATCAACTGCATTGCCGTCAACGAGCGCGGCGACCTTTCAGGCGTGACGACGACCAGCGGCCTGGCGTGGAAGTTACCTGGGCGGGTTGGCGATTCGCCGATCATCGGCTGCGGCCTGTTTGTCGATAACGAAGTCGGCGCGGCAGGCTCTACGGGGCGCGGCGAAGAATGTATCAAGATCAACGGCGCGCATACGATTGTTGAGATGATGCGGCGCGGCGCATCGCCTACGGATGCTTGCATGGAAGCGGTGAAGCGCGTCGTCGCCAATTACAATAACAACAAGACCAAACTCAGTAAGTTTCAACTCAACTTTTACGCGCTGAACAAGAAAGGCGAATACGGCGCAGGGTCTTTGTGGGCCTACACGCTCAACAGCAAAGGCGAGCGCCAGCGCGCCAAGTATGCGGTCCACGATGGCAAAGAGAATAAGTTGCTGGAAACGGCTTACCTGTATGAAGTGCCGGAAAAGCAATGAAGATCACAAACGGAGTGCGGCGATGAAGATGCAGGCTGGCCGGTCGATTTTACTGTTGCTGCTGATGGCGCAATTGACGATGGCGCAAACCAGGCCGCGCGCACGCGATCTCGGCCTGCCTTTTGACGGCACGCCGGGGCCGCTTAACGCCATCACCGATGTCAAAGGCGTCGAGGTCGGTCACACGACGCTCATCTCCGGCGAAGGCAAGTTGCAAGTCGGCGTTGGCCCCGTGCGCACAGGCGTGACGGCCATCTTGCCGCGCGGCAAACGGTCTGTGAATGATCCGGTCTTCGCCGGCTGGTTTTCGCTCAACGGCAACGGTGAGATGACCGGCACGACATGGATCGAAGAGTCGGGTTTTCTCGAAGGCCCTGTGATGATCACCAATTCGCACAGCGTCGGCACGGTGCGCGATGCGGTGGTTGCCTGGCGCATCAAAGCCGGGCCGCCCGACGCACACGGTTACTGGTGGTCGCTGCCTGTGGTCGCGGAGACCTGGGACGGCGACCTCAATGATGTGAATGGCTTTCACGTCAAGCCGCAGCATGTCTTTGCGGCGCTCGATACAGCAAAGAACGGCGCGATCACCGAAGGCAACGTCGGCGGCGGCACGGGCATGATCTGCTATGGCTTCAAGGGCGGCATCGGCAGCGCTTCGCGCAAGCTCGATGAGAAGGCCGGCGGTTATCTGGTCGGCGTGCTGGTGCAGGCGAATTTCGGGCGGCGTAATCAACTGCGCGTTGCTGGCGTGCCTGTGGGTCAGGAGATCGCCGACGATAAAGTTTCGACCAATGAGATCGGGCGCGATAGAGCCGATGTGGGCTCGATCATCATCGTTGTGGCGACCGATGCGCCTTTGCTGTCGAATCAACTGAAGCGGCTTGCGCGCCGTGCCGCCCTCGGCGTCGCGCGCACCGGCGGCACGTCGGGTAACGGTTCGGGCGACATCTTCATCGCCTTCTCGACGGCCAACGCCGGAGCCGATAAAACAGCGGGACTCGCGCAGGTGGCGATGCTGCCGAACGACCGCATGAACCCGCTGTTCGAGGCGACCGTGCAGGCGACCGAAGAGGCGATCATCAATGCCCTTATCGCCGCCGAGACGATGACCGGCGTTGATAACCATAAAGTTATCGCCATTCCACATGACCGGCTCAGGCAAGTGATGCGAAAATATAATCGGCTGGTTGAGAACAAATCGAACTAGATCAAATTGCGAAGGCATGTAGGGGCGACCCTCTGTGGTCGCCCCAGCGTGCGGAACCGTCATCTGGGGCGGGCAGGGACGCCCGCCCCTACATGCCTTCGCCAACTGTTCTAGCTTCATTGTCCTAGAGGAAAGATTTCAATGAAGCAAATAGCTTTGGCACTCTTGTTGAGCGCGCTACTGATTACATCGGGTTGCAGCCGCGTCTTCAGCAGCGATGAAGCGAACGGCAAAAAGCGCGTCGGCATTGTCTTCGACATCGGCGGCAAGGATGACAAGTCGTTCAATGCGGCGGCGTGGGTCGGCGTTAAGCGCGCCCTGCAAGATATGCCTAACGACATGATCCTGCGCGACGTAGAGCCGGGCGACCCGACATCAATTGAGCCGTCGATGCGCGCCTTCGCCGAACGCGGCTATGATTTGATTATCGGCGTCGGGTTCGCGCAAGCGCCGATTATGGAGCAGGTATCGAAGGACTATCCCAACTTGAAATTTGCCATCATTGACGGCGTCATCGATGCGCCGAACGTCGCCTCGCTCAACTTCAAAGAGCACGAAGGCTCCTTCCTCGTCGGCATGATTGCGGCGCGCACGACGAAGACCAACAAGGTTGGTTTCGTCGGCGGCATGGACATTCCCTTGATACACAAATTCGCCACAGGCTATGCCGAAGGCGCGCGCTATGCGAATCCCAAAATCGAGGTGTTTGAAAATTACGTCGGCGTCAACGATTCAGCCTGGAACAATCCCGGCAAAGGCAAAGAACTGGCGAAAGCGCAGATTGAGCGCGGCGCTGACGTGATCTTTCAAGCGGCAGGCAATTCGGGCTTAGGCGTCTTCGATGCGGCAGAAGAGACGAACAAGCTGGCCATAGGGGTTGACGCGAATCAGAACTGGGTGAAGCCTGGCTTCATTCTCACCAGCATGTTGAAGCGCGTCGATAATGCGGTCTACAACTCTGTGAAAGAAGTCGTCGAGAATCGTTTTGTCGGCGGCATACACCTGTTCGGCCTCGAAAGCGACGGCGTCGGCTATGCGCTTGACGATTACAATCGCAACCTGATTCCGCAGTCCGTGCTCGATGAAGTCGAACGCGCCAAGAAAGAGATCATCGCCGGACACATCAAAGTCACTGATGCGATGGCTGAGAAGTGAAGCGCGCCGGAGCAAGGTAGAGGTTTGGATTAGCCTTCAACTCGCCAGCGTCGGCGCGGGCACGTCTTCTTCTTTGAGCTTTTCGATTTTCGCTTCGACGATGCGATTGCGGTCAGTGCTTTCGACGGTCAGCCGCAGGCCGTTGTATTCGATCTGATCGCCCGGGCCGAGCAAGCGACCGGCGCGCGCCATCATGAATCCGGCGATGGTGTGATAACTGTCCGATTCGGGAAGGCCCAATTGCAAACGGCGGTTGGCATCGCGTATCGACAGCGCGCCGCTGACTTTGAAAGTGTCTTCGGATTCCTGTTTGATCTGCTGCGCCAATACTTCGTCATGTTCATCACGAATGTCGCCGACGATTTCTTCGAGCAAATCTTCGAGCGTCACCAATCCTTCGACGCCGCCGTGTTCGTCTACCACCATCGCCATGTGGGCGCTCGACCGGCGCAGGCTGCGCAATGCGTCGTGCAGTTTAGCGGTGGTCGGCAGAAACACCGCAGGGCGAATGATCTCGTTGATGTCGCCGCCGTGACGCACCAGGCGGCTCAGGTCTTTGTGCAGTACAATGCCGAGAATGTTATCCAGCGAAGCGCGATAGACAGGCAGGCGCGAGTAGCCGATCTGCTCGAAGAAATCGAGCATCTGCGCCGGCGTTAATTCGACGTCGAGCGCCTCGATCTGTGTGCGCGGAACCATCACGCTCTCGACCGTCGCTTCAGTAAAGTCGAATACATTATTGATCAATTGCCGTTCATCTTCGAGCACGTGGCCGCTCTTGTGACTCAACGCGATCAGGCCGCGCAGTTCTTCTTCACTGTAGATGCCCGCATGTTCAGCCGACGCGCGCAGCCCCAGCCATCGCAGAACCTGTATGCCCGAATGGTTGAGCACCCAGATAGGCGCTTTGAACATTTTATAGAAAATCTGTATCGGCGGTGCGACGGCCAGGGCGACCGCTTCAGCTTTCTCAAGTGAGATTGCTTTGGGAACCAGTTCCCCCAGGACGACGTGCATGTAAGTGATCAGCACATAAGCGAACACGATTGAAGCCGTGTGCGCCGCACCCGCAGAGAACGAACCGAGAAGGCGCTGGAAGATGGGGCCGAGGATTTCAGCCATAGTCTCTTCGCCGACCCAGCCGAGCGCCAGACTCGCCAGCGTGACGCCCAATTGCGTGGCAGAGATATAGGCGGTCAGCTTTTCCAGCACGCGCATCACTTTCTGCGCGCGCTTATTTCCCTGAGCGGCCAGTGAATCGATACGTGAACGACGCACGCTGACGAGCGCATACTCGGCAGCGACAAAGAAGCCGTTTGCCAGCACCAGCAACAACACCAGCGCCAGCTTTACCAGCACTGAAGTGAGCGAAGACTCCATATGCC
>JBBWZK010000083.1:0-5229 GCA_039648975.1 Blastocatellia bacterium | reverse complement strand
CCATTATCTGTTGGCACGCTCAAGCGAACAGGAATTATGCCCGGAATCGCGCTATCGCGCTACCGCGCCGGGGTTCAAGATTCATGATAATCAGCACGGCGCAAAAGTCCTAATCACCGACTCACTCCGGTCTTGTCACTCGTCACTCGTCACTCGTCACTTCCGAAGCATTGATAACCTTCTCCCGGATGTGCTAAAACGTCTTTTGGGCTCAATGTTTAATTTACAAATTGGAGACAATTTTTTCAGACCCCTGGCGCGTCGGTCGCGTATAATTCGGGGATGACAATCAGTGCCCTGCTCTCGTCGGTTGAGGAGCACCAATCTTTAAGCAAGGAGATTCGCAAACTAATGGATAGCAAACTGGCACCGCAAACCGAAGTCAAAGAAGCCAAGGTGGAGAATGAAATTCCCGAATCCGATCCCAAGCCCCAGGATGGCCGCCCGCAGTCTTATTCGATGATGGACCCGAAGATGCGCCGCATCTATGGCGAGTTTTACCGCGAACTCTACTTCTCGGAAAACAAAGTCCTCGACACCAAGACGCAAGAACTCATCTCCATTGCCGCCTCGCTCGTGGCGAAGTGTCAGGGCTGCCTCGAAGGCCATATCAAAAAGGCTTTGCAGTCGGGCGCGACCGAAAAAGAGATCAGCGAAGCCTTGTGCATCGCTGCCGCCGTCAACGCCGCTGCGATTATTGATTTTTCCGACATCGCGGCGCGCAACCTCAATGTCAACCACTTCCCCAGCGATGGGCCACGATTCAGAGGCGCTTAATGGAATTGTTCGGACAACTCGGTATCGCGATTCTTTCGCTTATCATCACTATGGTCGCCAACAACGCCGCGCACGTTATGCCGCGCACGCAAGCGCAGCCATCAACGCAGGCTTCGGCCACTATGCCGTCAACGGAGCTTGGCATCGAGTATAATTCATTACAATCCGCCGCGCTCGGCAAGGAATTGAAGTATGCCGTGATGCTGCCGCCGTCGTACAAAGCGGATGCCAAACGGCGCTACCCTGTGCTCTATTTCCTGCACGGCATGTTCGGCAACGAAGGCGAGTTCGAGCGCCGCGGCGTCGCCGCTGCCGTCGCTCACTTGCGTGAGCAGGGATTGATCGGCGAGTTCATCATCGTCGCGCCCGCCGGCGGCAACAGTTTTTATTTGAACGCCAATAACGGCGTGCGCTATGAAGACGCCATCATTCAGGACTTGATTCCGCACATCGAAAAGACCTATCGCGCTCTAGGGACGCGCGAAGGCCGCGCCATTCAGGGCATCTCGATGGGCGGCTGGGGGGCGCTGATGCTGGCCTTCAAGCACTCGGAAATGTTCTCGTCGGTGACGACGCACAGCGCCGCGCTATTTGCGGAATTGCCGCACCCGACCGGCGAAGACCGCCGCTCGAAGTTCATGCTGCAAATCATCGGCAATATCTTCGGCAGCCCGCCCGACGATGAGTTCTTCCGCTCGGTCAACCCGATCTACCTGGCCGACGCCAACGCCGCCGCCATCAAGAAATCCGGCTTGAAGATCTATTTCGATTGCGGCGAGCAGGATCGCTACGGCTTTCAGGAATCCAACAAGCAGTTCGATGAGCGATTGACCAAGCTCGGCATTGCGCACGAGTTCCACCTCTATCCAGGCAATCACGGCTGGGAGTATATGATTTCGGTGGCCGATCACTCTTACACCTTCCTCTGGAAAAACTTCAAGACCGACGGCAAAGCGGCGCTGCCGGCGCGCGCGAAAAGCTATCGCTGAGGCAGGCGATTCGCAAGTCATGTTCTGATTGAGGGCTGGTGATTGCGCCAGCCCTTTTGATTTGCAGCGCACCACTCGCTAACATCAAAAGGTCGCCAGGCGTTGCGTCGTCGAACTGAAATCCGCGTGCTGTGATTTAGCGCAAGCTTTTAGCTTGCGCAGTGCTGACGCAAGCTAACAGCTTGCGCTACATGGCGAACCGGCAAAGGAGAGAGCGAATACCCGTGTCGAAGCACCAGCCAGCCAGCGCCCGCAGTCGTTTTGCGGAGATCATGGCGTTGCCTGATGCAGAGATCAACCTCGCCGAAGCCGCACTGCTGATCGCCGCCGAAGAATATCCACGCCTCAACGTCGCGGCTTACCTCGATAAACTCGACCGCATCGCCGACATCGCCCGCGACCGCATTGCGCTTGCCGTTGATGTGTCGGATTACATCTCGGCGATGAATGCGACACTATTTGAAGACTATGGCTTTCAAGGCAACCGCGACAACTATTACGATCCGCGCAACAGCTTTCTCAACGAAGTGATTGACCGGCGCATCGGCATTCCCATTACGCTATCGGTGCTTTACATCGAAGTCGCGCGGCGCATCGGCTTCGCGGTCGACGGCGTCGGCATGCCTGGCCACTTCATCGTGCGACACCAGGCGGCGGCGGAAACCATCTACATCGATCCGTTCAACAGCGGGCGCGTGCTCGGCGAGATGGGCTGCGCTGAACTGGTCGCCGAGATGAGTGGCGGCAGAAGGCTGCTGGAGCCGCAGCATCTTTTGCCGGTGACGAAGCAGCAAATCGTCATGCGAATGCTCTCAAATTTACTGGCGATTTACGCGAGAAACGATCACCGTCGGGCGCTCGCCATCATCGAGCGCATTCTCGTAATCCAGCCGAGCTCGGCAGCCCACGTGCGCGATCATGGCTTGCTGCTGGCGCTGGTCGGGCAAACGTCGCCGGCGATTGCGGCGCTCGAGCGCTACTTGAAGATGGAGCCTGCGGCTGCCGATGCCGATCTCGTGCGCGAACAGATCAAGACGATCAAGCAAGACTGTGCGAAATTGAATTAATCGCTTCGCAAGACCACAGAAATCAAACCGGCGGACAGGGATAATTATCTCTGTCCGCCGGTTTCATTCTTGAGATGGTGAAAAAATCAATGCCGGCGCGCGTAGCGGCGATAGCCCTGAGCATACCCGCGACGGAAGCCGTCGCGATAAGCGCGGTTGCCATCCCGGAAGTGATCCGAGTTGTTCGGGTCGAAGCGGCGGCGGTCGCGGGCATCTTCTTCGCCACGATCCAAGCCATCGCGATAGCCCTTCCGCTCATCATCACGACGATCATACCCACCACGAGCGCGAGCCCGCGCTTGCGCCGTCGAATCAAAAATCCCGCCGACGCCGAACAGGAGCACCAAGACAAGCGCGACTCCCATGAGCCGCTTCTTCAATCGATCCCAGTTCATATACCAATCCTCCCTGAGTTGCTAGTAGAGTCTGGTTGAGAATATCTGCAAAGCGCAAACAAGACAAGTTGACCACACGATTCTTTGATGAGGTGATCTCGACATCAGCGGAAGGCTTCGTAAAGGGGCTAACCTTGCCAGTATTCTTATCTAGCTGGGCGGTGGCTCCTGGCCAAGCAGACGTAGCAATTCGGGCCGGTCTTTTACAAGTAAGTAGACGACGCTGCGCAGGCGGCTAATTTCCGTTTCCAGTTGTGAGAGTCTTGCAGTAAGCGCGCGTTCAATGGAGTCAAGCCGCAGATGGACTTGCTCGATGTCACCGCGAATGGCCGTGGTTTCAGCTTCAAGCCGAGTTATGAGCCGAGTTTCTACTTGAGCGAGGTCGTCTTTCGTCGCCATCTGCGCAAGATCGTCTTTGGTGGCCATCTCCTCGCGCATGGACTCAATCAGATTGATAATATATTGGAGCAGGCTATTCTCATCTGCTGAATCGTTGCTCATAGCTGCCCGAAGTGTATCACATCCTGGAGAACCGGCGACCGATCAAACGAGCACGGCCCACAAAAAAACCACATCAGTCTACCCCTAAGAAGTTTTGAAAGACTCGGAGCTCAACTAAGTCTGGCTCACTTCTTTTTCTTCAATTCTTCTAAAGCCTGCTCGGCGGTGCGCGAGGGAAACTCGGCGCTCTTGGCATTCAACTCGATGGCTTTCTGAAAGGCCTGCTCGGCGCGCTGGCGTTGTTTCTTGTCCTTCGATTGCGACAGCGCCATGCCCAGATACAACTGCGCTGTGGCACTCGCCGGATCGATTTGCGTGGCGCGTTCGATGTCTTTAACGCCGTCCTTTTCGCCTTTCATGGCGCGTGCCAGGCCAAGCCCGGCAATCGCTCGCGGGTTTTGCGGCTCAAGCAGAAGGGCGCGGCGATAGGTTTCAATAGACTCTTTGAATTTGCCCTGACTGTAATAAACCATACCGAGCGAGACGACGCCTTGCGCCCAGCGCGGCTCAAGCTGCGTGACTTTGATGAAAGCGAGTTCGGCAGCCGCCCACTCCTTCATCGCCATCAATGTCATGCCCAAAAACAACTGCGCCGGGGCAAAAGCTTCATCAATGCGCACGGCATTTTCAAACTCGGCGCGCGCCTGAACTAATGACGCGCCGCCGGCTTCAGTGTCGCCGGTGCGCAGCTTGCCGTCGCCGGCGATTGCCGCGCCGGTCGCGGCGCTCTGCCAGTCGCGGAAAATCAGCGCCCCTTTTAAGTAAGCCGCTTCGGCGCGCAGCCGTATATCTTCTTTGCGAAAAGAGATCGCCGTGCTGGCCGCATCTGCCGCCTGCGCCAGTTGCTCGCGGGTGACGGCTTGCCAGTTGGTCGCTGAATTGGTGATGACCGGCTTTATGCTGTCAGCCAGCTTCGCCGCCAGCACGCCGCGCAGGCGCTGCACTTCCGGGCGTTCGGGAAAACGCGTCGCCAGGTCGTTGACGATCTCCAGAGCGTTCGGGCTGTCGGGGCCAATCAGCTTGCCCGAAGCCGTGAGCGCATCGAACTGCGCCACAAAGGGGTCAAGGTCAGGCTCCAGTTTGAAGACGATGGTCGGCGCTTCGGTGCCGGCGTTGAAGCCGCGCGTCATCGCCCGGTAGCCGTCCTTACGCGCTTCAATCGTATAGTGACCGAGGCGCAGCCGCTCAAGCACCAGTCTGCCTTCGGCATTCGATGCGCCGCGCTGTTCGCCGTCGACCAGAACGCTGGCTTCCGGCGGATCGGTGAGCACGGTCAGCGTCACCGTCGCCAGCCCTGCATCATTGCGCCGGGGCGGCGTCTTCGATGGCTTCTTGGGAGGTTTCCCGCGTGGTTCGGTTGGCCGCCCCGTCGGGTCCTGCTGCGGTTCAGTGGGCCGTCCCGAAGGGTCTTGCGCCAGTGCCGGCGCAAGCGATGTGAAACAAAAAACAAGCAGTAACGATGCGAACCGTATCAGCATTCTTCTCTGGAAAGCCATAGCA
>JBBWZK010000182.1:0-18511 GCA_039648975.1 Blastocatellia bacterium | reverse complement strand
GGAGTAGGATATGCGATCAAGGCATCTCTTTATCGCCGCGTCGCCGCGTCGCCGTGTCGCCGCGTCATTCTTCATTGCAGTTTGCCGTTTGTCTTGAACTTAATGGCCTCGGTTGCCTTCGCGCATGAGGGGAAGCCTCACACCCCGCGAGACTTATTGACCAACTGGGGGCTGGAGCCGGCGGTGATCTTCAGCCTGGCGCTTTCGGGCTGGATGTACGTTGCGGGCGTGCGGCGGCTGTGGCGAGAATCCAAACCGGGCCTTGGGATTCGCAAGTGGGAAGCCTGGGCTTTCGCGGGCGGCTGGCTGGCGCTGTTTATTGCCCTAGTCTCGCCGCTTCACCCGCTCGGCAGCGTGCTTTTTTCTGCCCACATGACTCAGCATGAAGTGTTGATGCTGATTGCCGCGCCACTTGTGGTGCTGGGCCGCCCGTTGATCGCTTTCCTGTGGTCATTGCCTATCGACTGGCGGCGCAAGGCCGGCAGCGTCGGAAAAACCAGGGGCGTGCAAGGCATCTGGCGAATCGTGACGAACCCGTTTGTAGCATGGGCTATACACGCCATCGCGCTGTGGGTCTGGCACGCGCCGTCATGGTTTCAGGCGACTCTTGAAAGCGAGATGATCCACACCCTGCAACACCTGAGCTTTCTGGTTTCTGCCCTACTCTTTTGGTGGGCGCTCATTCATGGACGTCAGGGCCTGATGGGCTATGGCGCCGCCGTTCTCTATATGTTCACGACCTCGATACACAGCGGCATTCTAGGCGCGTTGATCACGTTTGCCGCTTCGCCGTGGTATCCGGCCTATTCGACGACAACCACCTCCTGGGGACTTACGCCTTTAGAAGATCAGCAACTGGGAGGGTTGATCATGTGGATTCCAGCCGGCCTGGTCTACATCATCGCCGGGCTGGCGCTGTTCGTCGGGTGGATACGCGAGTCGGAAAGAAGAGTCAACCGGCGTGAACGGTACGCAATCTTAGGCGACGCCATAGAGATCGAGCCGGAGATTAAAACCGAGGGGGAGGTGATGAATAATGCCGAAGCTTGATCGGAGTCCCGCCAAAAGTTTCAAGATAATAGTTCTTGGCGCGTTGCTGCTCGCGACGTTTGCTTCGACAGCCCGAGCGCAAAGATTCGCGCCGCGCGCTTATGTGAGCAACGAACACGACGGCACAATTAGTGTAATCAACACCACAACGGACAAGGTCATCTCAACGATCAGAGTGGGCGGCAGGCTGCGCGGCATACACCTGAGCCAGAGCGGCAGAACGGTTTATGTGGCGATGACCGATCCGGCCAACCTGCGGGGGAGCGAACTGGAAAGGATCGTCGCGCTGGATGCCGCAACCGGCAGAGTGATGGCCCGTTATCCAGCCGGCAGCGACCCCGAACAATTTGCCATCAACCGCGCCGGCACGCGCCTTTACATATCGAACGAAGACGCGGGAACGGCGTCAATCATCAACGTGAAAACGGCACGCGTCATCGCGACACTCGTGGTCGGCATAGAACCCGAAGGCGTCGCCCTCAGCCCGAATGGCCGATGGGTCTACGTGACCGCCGAAAGCAGCAGCAATGTGACGGTCATTGACGCAATGACGAATAAGGTGAAAGCGACTTTTCCGGTCGGCGCTCGCCCGCGCGATGCGGCGTTTTCTCCCGATGGTTTGCGCGCTTATGTGACCGCTGAAAATGGCGGCACGGTTTCCGTGATCAATACGAACACCCACACGGTCGTGGATACGATAGAACTGCCGCGCGGCCAGGTGAGACCGATGGGCATCGCCCTTACGCGCAATGGCAAACGCCTCTACGTCGCGAATGGACGCGGCAACAGCGTGGCGGTCATTGACGCGAAGACGCACAAGGTTCTGGCGATGATCCCCGTGGTCGAGCGCCCCTGGGGGATTGCCATCACGCCTGATGGCAGAAAAATTTATACGACCAACGGATTATCCAATAATGTTGCGGTGATCGACACGGCAACGAACCGAGTAATCAAAACAATTCAAGTAGGCAATGGCCCCTGGGGCATTGCAATCAGCCATTGAATTTTGATCAGCCAGGCTCGCTGCAATAATGTCACCTCCATTCAACGCCGACGCGGTTCGCAAGAAAGTCCTCGACCCGGGCAGTGTCTTTATAGTGTGAGCGCCCTTGCTGTCTGTCTACTTTCGCCAGCTGCGGACTGTAGAGCGTCAAGGTTTGAGTACGACCTTAACGCAATCATCTTCCTTCTTTAAGAAGATGTCGAAACCATGCGCCGCGTCTTCTAATCGCAGGCTATGCGTGATGATGAAGCTCGGATCGATCTCGCCATTCTTGATGCGTTCGAGCAGCGGTTTCAGATAACGCTGCACATGGCATTGCCCGCTCCGAATCGTTAGCGAACGATTCATCACCGCGCCCATCGGGAATTTGTCGACAAACCCGCCATAGACGCCGATGACTGATACCGTGCCGCCATTGCGGCAGGCGAGTATCGATTCGCGCAGAGCGTGCGGGCGGTCAGGCTCCAGCATCATCGCCTGCTTGGCGCGGTCATAGATGCCGAGCAATCCCGGCTTGTGCGATTCCATGCCGACCGCATCGATGCAGGCGTCCGGCCCGCGCCCGCCGGTCATCTCTTTCAAGGCTTCAAGTATGTTTACCGATTCGTAATTGAGCGTTTCCGCACCCGCCTGTTCGCGCGCCATGCGCAGCCGGTACGGGAACCGATCAATCGCAATCACGCGCTCTGCGCCTAACAGGTAGGCGCTCTTGATGGCCAGCAGCCCGACCGGGCCACAGCCCCAGACCGCGATGACGTCGCCCGGCTTGATGTCGCACATCTCTGCCCCCATATAAGCAGTAGGGAAGATGTCGGACAAAAACAGGACTTGCTCGTCGGACAGCCCGTTTTCGATTTTGATTGGCCCGACGTCGGCGAACGGCACGCGCGCATATTCGGCCTGGCCCCCGGCGTATCCGCCCGTCAAATGCGAATAGCCGAAGAGTCCCGCCGGTGAATAGCCGAACAGCTTTTCGGCCATCCAGGCATTCGGGTTGGAGTTTTCGCAGAGCGAATACATCTGATGTTGACACTGCCAGCAGTTGCCACAGGCGATTGGGAACGGCACGACAACGCGGTCGCCGACTTTCAGATTCTTGACCTGCTTGCCCACTTCCATGACTTCGCCCATGAATTCGTGGCCCATGATGTCGCCTGATTCCATGGACGGAATGAAGCCGTTATACAGGTGTAGATCCGAACCGCAGATGGCAGTCGACGTGATTTTCACAATCGCATCGCGCTGGTTCAAAATTTTCGGGTCGGGTACTTCCTGCACCTCGACCATCTTCGGACCCATCCAACAATTAGCCTTCATAACTTTCCCTTTCCCGCGTTCGCTCGAAATGTGAACAACGCATTCAAACCACAACCGTGTTTAGCATCACAGTTTCACTGATCGGTTTCATCACCAGAGGGCTGCGCCGCGTGCAGGCCAGGATGAATGCTGGAGTCTGAATGGATGACCTCGCCGGTTTCCATCACTTGCTTGAAGCGGTAGAGGTCGCCTTTGATCTGCTCTCCGGGTTCTTCGCCGAAGAGCTTGGCGATGCCGACGCCCAGCACGCCGCCCGGCGGGTTATAGACTATCGCCACTTTGACCTCAGTGCCGCGATCACCCGGCGCGCGTTCGAATCGCACCGAGCCGGAATGCTCGACATCTGCGCCCTCAAGCGAACGCCACGCGATCAATTCGTTCGGCCTGTCCTGAGTAATTTCAGCGTCCCACTCGACCGTCATTCCGGCGGGCGCTTTCGCCTTCCAGTGCGAGCGGTTCCCGTCCGCCACCTGTACCAATTCGAGGTGACTCATAAAGCGCGGCAGATTCTCGAAATTGCGCCAGAATCGATAGACCTCTTCGGGCGGGCGGTTAATTGTTTTGCTTGCTACGCGAACGACGCGATCATTTTTGTCGCGGGTGAGCCGTTGCGCTTCGATCACGTCAAGCGCAGTCACGCCGGCAACGGCGGCGGTCGCAGCTATGAGTCGGCTGGGCTCAGATTTGTCTGATAGAAACGCTGCGCCCAACACAGAAAGGTCCATTGCATCGCCTGCAACACGCGACCAAAGCCAACGAGCGGGCCGAGGGTTAGTCAGGATGCCAATGCCAGCGATAATTTCGCGCACCCCCATAGTTCTTAACAAAAGAGCCGGGGTTTTGCGGGCTCCGATTAATTTGGCGAGCCCTTTGGGGGCGAGGACTTCTGCGAGTCCGAGGCCGATGCTGAACCATCCGAGCGCCGTCGCAAGCTGTTCTGATCGAGCCTGCCTGGGCGCGGTCGGCTGGTATTCTTCGCGGACTTGACGGCGGCGCGGCGGCGCGCTTGCGTCAGCTTTTGCAGGCTGCTCGTGGCTGGGCGCGAGCGCTCGTCTTGTCTGTTGAATCGCCATGCTTCCTCTCTTTCTAAACCGGCTACAACCCGTCGCCGCCACGGCTGTTGGGAAGCTCCGGTTTCGGCGCGTTGGTTGATTTCAAATACAGATGATTATTTAGCAAAGACTATGCCCATCCGATTCGTTTCTTGTGCGGATTCAAACATCGGCCAAGCCTGTAAGAAGTGGATTTGCGTGAGGCATCATGGCAATCGAGTGAGCAATCTTCGCTCGCAGTTGCGCGGCCTCGCTATTACTCAACATTCAGCGAGACTTTATTCGCCGCCTGTCATCACTTCCCTTTGATATAGCGAAATACCAAGTACGGCACGAAAGATTGGGGAAACCCCTGGCCGCGATGGCACGGTTGTTGCCGCTTCATCAACCGGCGTGATGTCGGGTTGATGAGATAAGTTGACCAAGACAACGCTTTGACCGATGGATCGACTGAATCGACCAGGACGACGCCTCAATTGTTGTCTGTCGCTTCCCTTCATTTCAGGAGAGACGATGCCCATGAAAGCGCACGATCCGCACGCATCCGCACCCTTGGAAAAATCCGGCCGCCGGAAATTCTTGAAAGCGGCGGGAATGCTTGGCATGGCTGCTTCAACCATAGCGGCCAAAGGCAGGACTGAAGAGAGCGCTTACACGCCTTTCACCTCCGCCGCAAACGGATCATCTGATGGCGGTGGGGCTGGCATGACGGAACCGGCGAATCAGGCGAACCGGTCGGCGCAGTCCGGCCCTGGCCAGATTCCCAAACGTCCGCTTGGCCGCACAGGGGTTCAGGTTTCGGCCATCGGCGTCGGCGGTCACCACCTCGGCGACCTCAAGACCGTCGATGACGCCGTCGGCTTTGTCCAGGAAGCGATTGATTCCGGCATCAACTTTTTCGACAACTGCTGGGAATATCACAACGGCAAGAGCGAAGACTGGCTAGGGCGCGCACTCAGGGGAAAACGCGACCAAGTATTTTTAATGACAAAAGTATGCACACACGGTCGCGACGCGAAGCTGGCGATGAAGATGCTCGAAGAATCGCTCAGGCGGTTGCACACCGACCACCTCGACTTATGGCAGGCCCATGCGATCACCTATGACAACGACCCCGATCTGGCATACGCGAAAGGCGGCGTCCTCGAAGCTTTCGATCAGGCCAAGCGGCAGGGCAAAGTCCGCTTCGTAGGGTTCAGCGGTCACAAAGACCCGGCAATTCATTTGCGCATGATTCAACTCGGCTACCCGTTCGATACGGTGCAGATGCCGCTCAACCCTCTGGACGCCACGTTCTTCAGCTTTGAAAAAATCGTCCTGCCCGAAGCGATAAAGCGCGGCATCGCGCCGCTCGGCATGAAGAGCATGGGCGGCACGGCTGACGCGATCAAACAAGGCGCGCTGACGGCGGAAGAAGCGTTGCGTTATGCGATGAGCCTGCCGGTTGCGACGACCATCTGCGGAATGGATTCCCTTGATGTGTTGCGCCAGAACGTCCGCGTCGCGCGAGGGTTCACGCCGATGACGGCGGAACAGATGCAGGCTCTGCGCGACCACTGCGCCCCGGTGGCCGCAGACGGCAGATTCGAGCTTTATAAAGTCTCGATCAAGTACGACAACCCGGAAACCCGTCGTCCGCATGATTTCCCCATCGACTCTCAACAGAAAGAGATCAAGGAACTGATCGAACAAGGGGGCGGGCAGAAGAAACCCTGATCGCTGAGAGGGGCAGGGAAGGAGCCAGAATATGTCACGCGAAGACAAAACCGATGCAAAGGAAAATGCCGCGCTCAAAGACGCGGGCCGCCGCCGACTTTTGCAAAGCGCCGGGGCCGCGGGCGCGCTCGCGGCTCTGGGCAAAACCGAATCGCTTTTCGCTTCCAACGCCCAGGTTCAGCCGCTTCAGATGAGCAATACCGGAAGCAATCAGATACCGCGCAAGCCTTTCGGCAAAACCGGCGAACAGGTTTCCATCATCGGCATCGGCGGGGCCACGCTCGGCCAGGCCGGTTCGTTACAAGTTGCCGTCAACATCGTCCATGAAGCCATCGATGCCGGCGTGAATTTCATGGACAACGCATGGGAATACAACGAACACCGCAGCGAAGACTGGATGGGGCAGGCGCTCGAAGGGCGGCGCGATAAGGTCTTTTTGATGACCAAAGTCTGCACGCACGGGCGCGATAAAAAAGTCGCCATGCAACAGCTCGAAGAATCGCTCAGGCGGCTGCGCACAGATCATCTCGATTTGTGGCAGATTCACGAAGTCATCTACTACAACGACCCCGATCTGCATTTCGCAAAAGGCGGCGCGGTCGAAGCCCTGCTTGAAGCAAAGCAACAGGGAAAGACCCGCTTCATCGGATTCACCGGCCATAAAAATCCGGCGATCCACTTGAAGATGCTGGAACTGGCCGCGCAGAATGGCGTGCATTTCGATGCGGTGCAAATGCCGCTCAATTGTTTCGACGCCTCCTTTCGTAGTTTCGAGCAGCAGGTCTTGCCGCAAGCTCTCAAGCTCGGCATGGCGGCGCTTGGCATGAAGAGTCTCGGCGGCAGCGGCGAAGCGGTGATGAAAGGCGCGGTGATGATTGACGAGGCGTTGCGCTACGCGATGAGCTTGCCGGTCGCGACGACGATCAGCGGCATTGATTCGCTACAGGTGTTGCGCCAGAACCTCGGCATCGCGCGGGGATTCAAACCCATGAGCGCATCGGAGATGCAAACCTTGCGCGAGCGCTGCGCCCCTATTGCCGCCGATGGACATCTTGAGTTGTACAAGACCACGAAAAAATACGACGCGGCAGAAGGCCGCCAGCAACACGGCTATCCCCCGCCAGATCAACTGCCTTATTGATTGACCGGCAAAGGTGATGTTGGTTGCCGCTCCCACAGGATAACTGAATGGGGCAGACGGTTCTGGCTATGCGACCGTTTGTATTTCTTTCAAGTCTATTTCTTCAGAAGGTCTGATGTCGGCTTTCAACACCCGGCGCATGTGTTCCAGCATCTGCCGGTTTTTCTTCCCGTCTTGCGAGGCCACGCAGTTTCTTCGATGTACTTGGATTTATCTCCTCGTGGCATTCGGCTCCTCCTTCTCTGAACATTTTGGACTACTGCATCAGTGCATTTCTGCATACATCGCTATCGCTTCGCTGGCAATAGAGCAAATTTAGCGTCTCTTCGAGATGACACCCCTTTCGATATGGCGGTTCTCACTTTTTCACCAGGCAGGCCAATGCGGAGAGAAAAGAACATACCAATCAGACTCGCGGTTGTGACATTGATGCATACTCATGCCTTTCGCATTTTGGTTCTCTGAACAAGCTTCGGACAATAAGCGCAGCAACCAGAATATGCTCAAGCCATTTTTAGAGGCATACGACTTGCTATAAAACGCTCAGTGTGGAGATACGCAATTCAAACTGGCTAAAGACAAAACGGAAGCCCGGACCGGGCAGATATTGCCGACGTTGGGCAATCATCCATCTATGCTTGATGCGGTTGACATGCGGTTCGGGCCAAAGTCTTCTTTATGAGAAGGAAGGAGTAAAATGACTGTCCAATCTAAGGATCAATCACAGAACCAGACCAATGAGAATATCAACCCAAGCGGCGCGCCGGCCCGTCCCTTGGCCATTGTCACCGGCGCGTCGAGCGGCATTGGCTACGAACTCGCTAACTGCTGCGCCGAGCATGGCTTTGACTTATTGGTGGCTGCCGATGAGCCTGAGATACAAGCGGCGGCACAAGCCTTCCGCGCCCTTGGCGTCACGGTGGAGGCCATCGAAGCCGATCTTGCTACGCTGGAGGGCGTCGACCAGCTTTATGCGGCGACTCAGGGGCGGACGGTTGAGGCGTTGCTCGCCAACGCGGGCCGGGGCCTCGGACACGCCTTCCTTGACCAGGACTTCGATGAGGCGCGGCGCGTCGTTGATACTAACATCACCGGCACCATCTATCTAATACAGAAGGTGGGCCGCGACATGCGCGCGCGCGGGCAGGGGCGCATTCTGATTACCGGCTCAATCGCGGGCTTCATGCCAGGCACTTATCAAGCGGTTTACAACGGCACCAAGGCGTTCCTCGATTCATTTTCGTTCGCCCTGCGAGCCGAGTTGAAAGATACCGGCATAACTGTAACCTGTCTGATGCCGGGCGCGACCGAAACCGAATTCTTTGAGCGCGCTGACATGTTGGATACCAAGGTCGGGCAGCAGAAGAAAGACGATCCCGCCGACGTGGCCAGGATCGGATTTGAGGCGATGATGAAAGGCGAGGGGGATGTCGTGAGCGGGTGGAAGAACAAGCTGCAATCCGCCATCGCGTCGGTCACTCCGTCAGCCATGCTTGCCGAGCAGCATCGTAAGATGGCCGAGCCGGGCTCCGGTAAACAATGACTTAGGCATCAAGCAGTTCCGCTTGGGCCGATCACTTATCGGCCCTGTCACATTTTCTGGACTGCGTTCGCGCTCGCCATGCCTACCGATAAGACCGATGTGAGCAATTTGCCATTCAATCTTACTTCGTGGCAGTAGCGCATGAGAGCCTCTTCAAGTGATGGCATCAAGTCGCCCCGCTCGCTCCTCAGCACGCTGTAGGAGGGCCGTCGTGCAATGAAGCCGAGCGTGGCCGCTGGCCGTGCCTTTAACCTCTCGCCGCTTATGCCTGCGATGGAGGCCGCAAGTCGCGCCAGATCAACCCATGTGATGGCACCGGCGTTGGCCAGATGCCAGATGCCTTGCTCGCCGTCGATTAACAAGTCCAGGCTGGCGTTTACCAAGTCGGGCACATACGTCGGAGACACCAGTAAATCATTGGCGGCGACAAACATCTGACCCGCGCTCAAGGTACGCAGCGCCTGTGTCACGAAGTTGTATTCATCCTCTGACCCGAAAAACGCACTCGTGCGAATCACCAACGCCGAAGGCAGGCACTGCAAGACGCGCGCCTCAACTTGCGCCTTGCTCGCGCCATAGACATTCAGCGGCGCGACGCGGTCACTTTCCACATAGGGGGCTGTCTGTGCGCCATCGAACACCAGATCGGATGAAAAGGTCACCAGCCGTATGCCGAGCGCGGCACACTCAGCGGCAAGTACGGCAGGACCATCTGAATTCTCTCGCATGCATCTGGCGGCATCGCGTTCAGCATCATCTACCCGCACGTAGCCTGCCGCATTAACCACCGCCCACGGCTTCAGGCGTGACAGCGCGGCCTGCACCGATTGCCTGTCGGCAATGTCCATCTCGCGCCGCGACATCAGGGCATAACTCAACCCCCGCGCAGCGCACAGCCGCGCGAAAGCGCGGCCCAGCGTTCCCGTCGCGCCGGTGATGAGAATCGGTCGGGCCACGGTTGTTTGCGGCCTCACATTTTTGAGGTGATCACGTACCGACTGCGCGGCGGCAACCGGCGGGTAAATCAAGCGGTCTGAGCGCCGCCACCAGCCGGGAGAATCGAGTGCCGGGTGGTCATGATTGCGGCCCGCCGCTAGCTTGCGAATCATATGGGCTATCGCCGTCGCCCGCGGACGTGGGGCGCGCAGGTCGAACGCGCCCGGCTCGTAATGATCGCCATGGCGCGTCAACAGGCTGTCCCAGTCGAAACTGCCGAGCAAAGCCCAGGCAGTGACAGCGCGCACCTCGACGCCTTGATCGTGCAACCGCTCAGCCGCACCCCAGACTTCGTTGAACCATCGCAGTTGTTCTTCGCGCGTGCATCCGAGATGCACTTCGGTGATGGCGAGCGGTGTGTGGTAACGCTGCCATGCTTCGCGCAGTAACACCTGCGGTCCGGCGGTGCCCTCTTCACAGACTCGCACGGCTTCCACATCGGCGTAGGTGTGCTGTCCATTGCCGCCATAAAGTGATTCTGGATAGATTTCGATGCGTTCGTCGAGAAATCGCTCGCTGGTCAGGTAATGATTGATGCCGATGATGTCGGCAGGGCATGGATTGTCCACAAACCAGAGCAACTCATCGTCATTGACGCCGACCCATCGCAGGTAACTCCACATCGGATGAAAGCGATCTACAGAACCGCCGAGCAGATCGAAGGTCAGCCAGCGACGCTCGTTCTCGAACTCGGCTTGATAGGCGAGCAGTGGCGTGCTGTAGGTCTTGCCGAGGTCTTCGGTCTGGACGAGCCGAGCGGCGGGATTTATCTCGCGGATCGCCCGCATGGCGAGCACTGTGGCGCGACACTCGGCAAGCAGCGCCAGGGCAAACGTCAGCCCGTCTTCGCCATGTGGATACCAGTGGCCGTACAGACTGCTGAAGCGCGCCGTCGTCAACGGTTCGTTAATCGGAGTGTAGTTTTCGACCCATTCATATCGCTTGGCCACAGCGCCGGCATAACGCGCGAATTCTACTGCAAATGCGGAATCAACCATGCTCGTATGCGGGGGCCCGCTGCCATGATGCAGCAGACCGACGATGGGCTTGATGCCAAGCTGGGCGAGGCAAGCCAGACGCGCATCCGCCCATGTCCAGTCAGCCCGGTCAAGGCCCTCGGGCGCGGTGCGTTCCCAGAGCACCGGATAGCGCAGGGTGCGAATGCCAAGCTCGGCGATTAAGTCGAGATCGCTGATCCGCGTAGCGTGTCCGTTACGCTCGAGCTGGTCGAAATAAACATCGCCGACGCGGTTCACCGTGCATTCAATTCCGGCCCATAACTCCAGCGGCGGAAGGTTTGCTGTCGCCTGATTCATACTTCGCCTTAATGCGTTTGCTCAATCCAGATTGCCATCGGGCGTAATTGCGGTGCTCATATCGAGGACCTGGCTCTCAACCGGGCTGATGTTGTGCCACTCCTCGACCAGCCGGCGATAAGCAACTCCGACCGGGCGGATCTTGCGGTCGAGGTCGAACAGGCCGAGCGGGTTGACGCGCCCATTGTCTTCGCGCAGCAGCGTATCCCAATCCACCTGATCGGTCAGGCTGTACCAGGTGAAGCCGATGATCGGCACGCCGTCCTGGCGCAGACGCATCATGTTGGCCCACTGTTTCCACAACCAGCCGGGCGCCATCTGCTCGTCTTTGCAATTCGTCTCCGTGTGCATGACCGGCAGATGGTAGCGGTCAAAGTACTGTTTGGTGATCACGTAATAGCCGAATATCTCGCCTGAAGCCGAAAACGGTTTGTCGCCCGCCGGCACGAGATGTTCATTCGTATCGTAATAATCATTACCCATCACGCAGTACGGCTTGATCGCCCGTCCGCGCCGCAGGAACCAGTGATAATCCTGGCGCGACAGCCCATTGTCCATCAGGTACTCGTACATGACGCCGCGCACATCACGTCCGTAACACAGGTCGAGCGAAAGAAAGCGCTTCTGGTTATAAAAGTCGGCGCGGTCGTGCGCGGCGGGCTCCTGTGCGTGAAAGTATTCCGAGGATTCGCTCTGGATGAACAGGGCCGCCGGCTGGACTTTCAGAATCGCTGCTTCGGCAAGCAGGTTGGCGCGCACCAGATGTTTGAGCGCCGTGACGAAAGCGCGTTCACTCTTCAGCCGCTCGTTCCACCAGCCCAACTCAGCCGAGAAGCGCGCGGCGATGAAAATCTCATTTACCGGCGTGTAGAGCTTGAGCCATGGGAAGCGCGCGGCAAAGGCGCCCGCATATTCGGCGAAGGCTTCGGGGAATTCGGGGTTTTGAAAGTTGTCGAGCCAGTCAGGCACGCCGAAGTGACACAGGTCGACGATGGGCGTGATGCTCATCTCGTGCAGCGCCTTAAAGGTCTGGTCGGCAAAGTCCCAGTCATAGCGACCGCGACCGAGGTGGGCGCGGTAATAGGGCGGGCCGTAGCGCAGGTGCTCCAGGCCAAGCGCTTTGACGCACTCGAAGTCTTCGCGCCATCGCTTGTAATGGCCTACCTTCTCCATTTCATCTACGCGCTTGATCGTTCCATCTGGAAGGGCAATGGTGGGATAACTGCATTCGATTCCGGTGGCGAACAACAAATGAGACATACGCGCTTTCAATCCTGTAGGCCGCCTGCGGTTATTTGCTCATGTGTGGGTCGGCTGCTCCTGAAGACCACAGTGACTGACCTGCGTTTCATATCAACGTAACGTCGACGCCTGGCGCGGCGGCAGCGCGATGGCGGTCGATGAAGCCCTCTCTACGCCCTTTTGCGCCGATGCGCTGCGCTTCATCCCAGTGATCTTCGCGTAAGTCGTCAGCGCCTGCGCCACCACTTGATCCATATTGTAGTATTTGTAAGTCGCCAGCCTGCCGACAAAATGTACGCCGTGGGTCGCCCTCGCCAGTTCCTGGTACTGTTTGTACAATTCGGCATTCTCCGGGCGGGGCACCGGATAGTAAGGATCGCCTTCGGCGCGCGGGTATTCATAAACGATGCTCGTCTTGGGATGCTCCTGGCCGGTCAGGTACTTGAATTCAGTGACCCGTGTATAGAGATGCTCGTTCGGATAATTAACCACCGGGGCGGGTTGATACGTTTCCGCGTTGACCGTCTGGTGTTTAAACTGAAGCGACCGATACGGCAGCTTGCCATAGCGGTAATCGAAATATTCATCGACCGGGCCGGTGTAGATAACCTCTTTGTGCGGGATGAACTGCAACGCTTCGCGGTAGTCGGTATTGAGCAAGACCTTGATGTTCGGGTGGTGGAGCATATTCTCGAACATCCTTGTATAGCCATGCAGCGGCATCGCCTGATAGGTGTCCGTGAAGTAACGATCATCCCGGTTGGCGCGCGTCGGCACGCGCGCCGTCACCGACGCATCCAGCTCCGACGGGTCATAGTCCCACTGCTTGCGCGTGTAGTTGCGGAAGAACTTTTCGTACAGCTCGCGCCCGACCTTACTGACGATCACATCTTCGGACGTGCGAATCTGCTCGCGCGGTTCAGCCACCGAAGCGAAGAAGTTTTCGATTTCCAGCGCCGACAGGTTCAGGCCGTAGAGCTTGTTGATGGTGTCGAGGTTGATGGGAATGGGCACCATCTGACCGTCGACACTGGCCAGCACGCGGTGCTCGTACTGCCGCCATTCGGTGAACTGCGACAGGTACTCAAAAACTTCCCGCGAGTTCGTGTGAAAGATGTGCGGCCCATACTGATGAATCAGGATGCCGTCGTTATTGTAGTGGTCATAAGCGTTGCCGCCAATGTGCGGGCGCTTGTCAATAATGATGACCTTCTTGTCTGACACCGATGCCAGGCGCTCGGCGAGGACGCTGCCGGCGAACCCGGCCCCGACGATGAGATAATCGAACATAGTTCCCCTTGCTCGTTTTGCTAAAGCAGTCTCAAACATGAATTCAATCAGCGGCGAGTTGAATGTCGGCTTCCGTTTCCGCGCCTTTGCCGCTCGCCGCGACCTGCATAGACTTTTCGGCGGCGATGGCGGGCGGGGCCCCGACGGCGGAATCGATCAGCTCCGACATGCGCGTCCACGTCCAATCCCAGGACATCCTTGCCAGCAATTCGTCAACCCGAATCAGCCAGTCATCATTCGCCACCTCCTTGTGCAAGGCCGCTTCGATGGCGGCGACGAAATCCTCGGGCCGGTCGGCAATCCGCACCAACCCCATTTCGCCATACTGGCGGGCCACGTCGCGTATGGAAGTCGAGACGACGGGCTTGCCGGCGGCGAGGTATTCCGGCGTTTTCGTCGGGCTGATGAAGTGCGTCGATTCGTTGCGCGCGAACGGCATCATGGCGACATCCCAGCCGGCGAGGTAGGCGGGCAGGTCTTTATAGTCTTTGCCGCCGAGGTAATGAATGTTCGGGCGGCGCGGCAAATCCGCCGGGTCGATTTTGACGACCGGGCCGATCATGACGAAGTGCCAATCGGGTCGCCGCGCCGCGATCCGGTCGAGCAATCCCATATCCATGCGTTCGTCTATCACCCCGGAGAAGCCGATGCGCGGGCGTGGAATGTTTGCCTGGTCGCTCGGCTCGTCGCCGATGAACCGGGCCTGCGCGAAGTGCGCGGCGTCTATGCTGCTAGGGAACGGGTGGATATTGTGATGTTGATTACGCTTGGCTTCGTACAGGCTCAAACCGCCGGTGAAGACAAGGTCGGCGCGTTTGAGCAGTTCGGCCTCGCGTTCAACCATGGCCGGCGGCGCGCCGCGAAACGCCGACAACTCATCCATGCAATCGTAGATTGTCGCCAGCGGTTTCAAGTGACGAGTAAAGGCCAACGCCATCGGCGTGTAGTACCAGAGCAGATAATCCTCGATCTGTCTTTGCGCAATCAACTCATTGATGATGACTCGTTGTGAGCATTCTGCTTCCGCTTCACTGATGCCTTTCGGCAGCAATGGCTGGACTACGTAAAGATTATCGCCGCGTGTCGTGATATCGACCTGCGCCATCTGGCCTTTGATGTAGATCGGCTCTTCAAAGAAAAAGACGCGCCGCGCGCGCGCGCAACGGCTTAACAAGTGTTGCGGCCTCTGGTAGACGAAATCCCAGCGCAGATGCGACAGGCAAATGACATCGGTTTCGACGGACGTGCGGCCTCTAAAAAAGTCGACGGTTTCGACAGGCTGCCCGGCATAGGCGGCGTGGGTTTGTTTTAACGTTCGCGGCGGGATTAGCAGACACTTCTCATCCTTATTCATATATTAATCCTTTACCCATTCAGCATGAATGCTTTCGAAAAAAGTTGTTCGGATGCCCTCGCCGAGCTGACGACTTCGCCCTTCGGAACTGTGACTGCTCTTTCAGTCTGAGGGGAATCTCCTATCAATAGAGCAACGGTTGTGCCGCACGTCGATTTAACGGAACGGCGGAACTTAACGGCAGAAAATTATTCAAGCGCCGCTTGTTTTGCCGGTGATTGAGCCACAAATGCTGAATAGCCTTTCATCGAAAGGCTATTCGTCAATCCGTGAAAAGATCACACAGCCATGTGGCTGTAGCGTCGGTTGACGGTCTGCCGACATGGTTTGTGGGACCGCCGAACCCGGCCCGCCCCACGCCGCGTCGGCAGAGTCTAGGAGCTTTCCCCAATCGCCTTTGGGCAACCCGGCATCGACCCTGACCGGCTGCGCCGCGAAGTTCATTAAACACATGACCTGGTTATGCGTCTCCCACCGGCGCAGACACAACACAGTGTCACCCATTACGCGCGCTTCAAGATTCTCTTTGTTCAACCGCGCGAGTGCCGGTGTTGTCTTGCGCGTCTGAATGAGGGCGGCGTAGAAGGCCAGCAGGGTTTTGTGCTTTTCATCATTGCGGCGCTCCCAGTCGAGTTTCGACTGCTTAAAGGTTAGCAAGCTCCGCGGGTCGGGTGGTTCGCCGTGCCAGTTGAAGGCGGCGAACTCGGCCTTGCGTCCTTCGTGCACTGCCCGCGCCAGCCCATCATCTTCGTGGCTGATAAAGTAGAGGAAGGGCGACTGTTCGCCATACTCTTCGCCCATAAAAAGCAGCGGCACGTAAGGCGACATCAACACGGCGCAAGCGGCCAACTTCTGCGCTTCGAAGGAGATCATCGAAGAGAGCCGTTCGCCGAGCATGCGATTGCCGACCTGATCATGGTTTTGCGAGAAGACGACGAAGCGCTCGGCGGGCAGGTCTTTTGACGAACTTCCATACAGGCGCTTGCGGTGCGGCGAATATTGCCAGGAATAAACGAAGCCTTCGCGGTAAGCTTTGGCCAGTTGCTCGATCCGGCCATAATCTTCGTAATAGCCATGCCGTTCGCCGGTCAGCAGGGTGCGCAGCGAGTGGTGAAAGTCGTCGCACCATTGCCCGTCCAGACCATATCCGCCCGTCTTGATGGACGACGTTATTCTTTTATCATTAAGGTCACTTTCGGCAATCAGGCAGTAGTTACTGCCACACTCATCTGAGTAGATGGCCACGGCTTCGGCGAGTTCTTGCAGAAAGTGCCTGGCGCTGTGATCGAGTATGGCATGCGTGGCGTCGAGCCGCAGCCCGTCGATGTGGTAATGCTCGAACCAGTGCAGGGCGTTATTGATGAAGTAGTCGCGGACGCCGTAGCTGTAAGGGCCATCGAAGTTGATGGCATTGCCCCAGGGAGTTTTGTACTTCTCGGTGAAATAGGGCGCGAAGCAATTGAGGTAATTGCCTTCCGGGCCGAGATGGTTATACACGACGTCGAGGATAACCGCGAGGCCAGCGCGGTGGCAGGCATTAACCAGCCGCTTGAGGCCTTCCGGGCCGCCATAAGAATTTTGCACCGCATAAGGGTAGACGCCATCGTAACCCCAGTTACGCTCGCCGGGGAACTGCGCGACCGGCATAATCTCAAGCGCCGTGACGCCGAGCCGCCGCAGATCGTCAAGCCGCGTGATGACCGCGTCGAACGAGCCTGCCGGCGTGAACGCGCCGACATGCAACTCATAGACGATCAATTCTTCCGGCGGTACGCCGCGCCAGCCGCTGTCTTGCCATTCGAAGTCGCGGTGATCAATCACCGCCGAAGGGCCATGCACTCCTTCAGGCTGTGCGCCTGAGGCCGGGTCGGGCCGCTCGACGCCTTCGCCGATTGCATAGAGATAAAGGGCTCCCGGATGGACTCTTTCGACGACGATTTGCCAGTAGCCGAAGTCGTCCTTGCTGAGAGGAATCGAGCGCGGCTGCGGGCTCACAATTTTCACGGCAAGTTGATTCAACAATGGTGCCCAGACGACAAATTGACATCTCCCATTGCCGAGATACGTAGCTCCTGTTTTCATGCGATTCATGAATGACGGAAGACCCGCGAGGGTCAAGATTGCCAGTCTTGCTCCTTGCGCAAGAGGTGGAGTTCTACAAGCGCCCTCAATGACTACTCGGAAACTGAAGGATTTAAGTCTATCAGCCTCGCGCCCGGTCGTCTGTATTCTACCGAACTAAACGCCGCCCGTTGATTTGTGCTATTCTACTTGTCTCGGCTGTCCCATTAAAGATTCAGCTCTCGTCATCTGGGTAGGAATTATCAGCCTTTCCTCATGCCGTCTGTTGGGTTTCCCAAACGTGATTGGTTAAAGGAAAGTGATACCCATGTCCGAAACTCTGCCCAGACCCACGAACAAGCTGCTCGCTGCGCTATCCCCAGAAACCTACGAGCGCCTGACTCCGCACCTTGAGCCTTTTCAACTGAATCATTCAAATGTCCTCGCCGAAATCGGCGACCGTATGGAGTATGTCTATTTTCCCAATACCGGGATGGTTTCCATACTCTCGCACACGGAAGATGGCAGCACCCTTGAAGTCGGCATCACCGGCTTTGACGGCGTCGTCGGCCTGTCCGTCTTCCTCGGGGTTGATGAATCTCAATACCGGCTCCTTGTACAGGGCAAGGGCGAGGCTTTTAGAATGGAGACCGCGACCTTCAAGGCCGAATGCGACCGGGAGCCTTCGTTGCAAAAGGTCATGCTCCGCTACACCCAGGCGTTGATGACCCAGATCACCCAGGCGGCGGTCTGTAATCGGTTCCACGACGTTGAGGCTCGCCTCTGCCGCTGGCTTTTGCAGAGTCAAGATTGTATGAGGTCGAGTGAGCTTCATCTTACGCAGGACTTTCTTGCCACTATGCTTGGCGTACATCGACCGGGCGTTACCATCGCCGCTGGCACCCTGCAAAATGCGGGGCTGATTCAATACAATCGCGGCCACATCACCATCCTTGACCGCATGCGCCTGGAGTCGGCTTCCTGTGAATGCTACGAGGTGATTAAAGGGACGTTTAGCTGGCAGCCCGACGCCTAAATAAAACCGCATGAGAAAGGGACGGCGCAGCATTTGGAGTGCTTTGACTGGTCGCAGCTTTTAGCCTGTGCGAGGAGGCCAAGCGGTGACAACTCACCGCACTCCATATAAGCGAGTCTGCCTTTCCCTTGCCCTCTGCTTTAGTTCAAACCCCTATCGACATCAGGTAATACCCTTAGTTCGGCGTCATACAGACATTCGGCAATGCTTTTTGTTACATTTCGACTCTCCGCCTCAGTTTGCCTGCGAAGTATCAACTGGCCGAACTAAGGCTGTGCCGTAACTCAAAATAGTTTTGCGAGGGTGGTAATGGAACGAACGAACGCGCGGGCTTTCTATTTTGAAAATGAAATTAACGCGGCGTCCACAAAAAAAATTTAATAATTATATTAAA
>JBBWZK010000079.1:0-4680 GCA_039648975.1 Blastocatellia bacterium | reverse complement strand
ACTCCGAATGCCGTGCTTTTCATTCTGGGGCGACCACAGAGGGTCGCCCCTACATGATGTGTCAACTGTCCCCAAGATAAATTTGGTATTGCAAGAATCGAGCTTAATGAATAGTCCGTGAGCCGGCATTGTGCACAGGCAGGCTTTCGCCTATAATCCGCAGCCGAATGATCGAAGTTCTCATCGGCCCAGCGAATTCAGGAAAGACTGAAACCCTCGTCGCGCGCGTTGCCGGCGCGGTTGCCACGAAGCGGCGCGGCGTACACCTCGTCGTGCCATCCGCGCTCACCGCCAGTGTGTTGCGTGAACTACTGAGTGAAAAAGTGGGCAACCTGTCCTTGAAAGATCGCCATCCGGTGGTGACGACTTTCCCGGCGTTCTATCGCGCGATTCTCGACAAGGCGAACGTTCAATATCACTGGCTGACCCTGATCGACCGCGACCGCGTGCTGCGCTTCATCATCGCCGAGCTGGCGCAATCGGGCAGGCTTCACTATTTCAGCGAGACGGCGGAGATGCCTGGGCTGGTCAATTCGCTCGGCTCGTTCATTGAAGAGTTGTGGCGCTGCTCGATAGCTCCTGACGATTTCGCGCGCATCGCTGAAAGGCGCAGCGATAAAGATCGCGACATCGCGCAAGTTTTCGCGTGCTATGCGGCGGCGCTTGATGCGCTCGACTCGGTTGATGCGGAGAGCGCGGCAAGCGCCGCTCTATCGGCAATTGAAAAGACCAGCGAGCCGCGCCGCTGGCTCTCGCTGATTGCGGTTGACGGCTTCGACTTCTTGACGGCAATGCAGGTTCGTTTGCTTTCCACATTGGCGGCGCGCGGCGTTGAAGTTCTGGTCAGTCTGACTTATGACGAAGCGCGGGCCATCCATTACTGGCAGCGCCCGACCCTTGCGCGCTTGCAGGCGGTTGGCGCGGCCTTCACGCACTGCGCAACCGAGCCGAAAAGTGTGATTCAAGTTGCCGCCGCCTCGTTGATGAATGAACACAAGGCCACAGAGTTCAACGACAACCGTTTGATCAAGAAGGCTGCTTCCGGCGACGAGATAATGATCATCTCAGCGCCGGATCGCGCCGCGGAAGTCCGTTCGGCGGCACGCGAAATCAAGCGGCTGGCGATTGCGAATCAGATTACACTGGATGAGATTGCTATCGTCTGCCGTTCGCTTTCATCCTACGCGCACCACATCGAACGAATCTTCGGCGAGTGCGCGATTCCATTCACGATGGATGTGCCGGTTGCGGTGACAGAAAACCCTGCGGTGGTCGCGTTGCTGCGGCTGTTCAATATAAACAGCCAATTGTTTCCGCGCCGCGCATGCATCGAAGCCTGGCGCTCGCCCTATTTCGATTGGTCGGAATTCGGGATCGATGAGAAAGCGGTCGATCTGCTCGATACGATTTCACTGGCGGAAAACGTCACACAAGGCCGCGACCAGTGGCGGCGCGCTGTGACCGCTTTTGCTGAAAACCGCGAACGTGAACGGATTCGTGATGAGCATGATGCTCATGAAGATCAAAGCGAGGCAGATCGAAGAGCGCGTTATGAGCAGCTCGCGGCCAATCTCGAATCCTGGCTCGACGCTCTCACGCCGCCTGCGCGCGCCACGCGCGAAGCGCATTTCGCATGGGCATCGCGTTTGATCGGGCGCTTGCGAGTTGATGAACAAGCGGCAAGCGGCGATACGGCCCCGCGTGATGGTCGCGCCTTGAAAGAGTTCAATAGCATTCTTGCGGCGCTCGCTCACTCTGATCTTACAAAGCAGATTGCGGGCATGGCGGACGAGCCTGCCGCTAACGACATGGCGTGGCCAGCGTTTGTGGCAGAAGTGGAGCGCACACTCTCCGTCATCACTTATGACCGCGACGCGGTGGCTCACCCTTGCGTTGTTGCGCAGGAAGCACACCGCCTGCGTCCGCGCCGTTATCGCGCCGTCTTCATCCTGGGTTTAATTGAAGGCGAGTTTCCGGCAAGGCTGACCGAGCGCGCGCCCTTCACGCTTGTCGAACGCGAGGAACTGCGGCAAGCAGGGCTTGATTTGACTGAAACTATCAACGATGCCGGTGCTGACCTGTTGCAGTTTTATAAAGCGATGAGCCGCGCCGTTGAGCGGCTTTATCTGACGTTCGCGCGCACAGACGTTGCCGGCGGTGAGCTATTGCCGTCTTACTTGATCGAAGAAGTCCAGCCGTCTGCTGTAAACGCCTTGCACCGCATCGCGCCGGCATTCAGTGGTGAACATTACGAAGCCGCACAGGCGTGCTCGCTCGAAGAACTGGCGATGAGGACGGCGCGTGCGCAGCGACGGAATAGGCCGCCGAGCGGCCTTGCGGATGGTGCGGCGATGTTGGCGGCGAGCCAGCTGCTAGATTCAAAGCTGCCAAGCTGGCGGATGACCGAGCGTGGCGCGCGGGTCGAATGGCGGCGCATGACCGCTGTGGCGCGCGACATCAACAGTGGATGGATCATTGACCCGGCGCTGCGAGACAAGGTCAAGCAACGCTTTGGGCCGGATCACCTGTGGAGCGCCAGCCAGATCAACGACTATGGGATCTGCCCTTTTCGTTTCTTCGCCAGGCAGGCGCTCAAGCTCGACGCAGCCAGAGAGCCGGGTGAAGGCTTCGCCGCGCATCATCTAGGCCACGCTTATCATCGCATTCTCGAACAACTCTATACGCGATTGCAGAAGCGCGGCATACTGATTCAATCGACCACCGCAGAGCAGGCCATAGACGAAGCGGCGCACATTGCCGATGAGGTTCTACAGCAAATGCTCGATAAGGGCGAAGTGCGCCGCGACGGTTTATGGGAGTTCAATAAAGACGAGATCAAACGCCGCGTCGGGCGCTTGCTGCGCCGCGAGGCGGCGTGGAATGACGAAGACCCTGCGCGGCCCGTTCATTGTGAATGCAAGTTTGGATTAGAGGGCGCTGAACCCTTGATCATCGAATGCGTCGGCGGCGAAGCGAAGTTCTGCGGCATTGTGGATCGCATTGACCGGCGCGACAACGGCGAATACGTGGTGGTCGACTACAAGACGCGCCGCACGCCGATTCCTCTCAAAGACGTCCTTGACGGACGCAATTTGCAATTGCCGATCTACGCGATGGCCGCAAGCCGCGTCATTGATAAACAGGCGAGCGTCGCCTCGGCTTATTATCTGCACATACACAGCCGCAAGCGCGGCTCCGAGTTGAAGGAAAGCGAAGGGGCGAACAGCCTTGAACGATTGATTGATCACGCCGAAGAGCGCATACGTCTTTATGTCGAGCAAATCCGCAAAGGCAGCTTTCCTGTGCAGCCGAATGGCGCGACGGTTTGCCAGACATGCGATTACGGCGTGATGTGCCGCATTCAATCACTGCGAGCAACTGAAGATGAGCAAGACCGCGATGACTAGAACAACCGCAGCAACTCTCGAAGTCAAGCCGGCGCGCACGGCGCGCGAGCAGAAGCAATTTCTCAATCTACCCTACAGGCTTCACCGCCATGAGGAACACTGGATCGCGCCGCTGCGAATGGCGCAAAAAGACATTCTCAACACGGCGCGGCATCCCTTCTACAAAACGGCACGCGTTGAAAAGTTCCTGGCCTATCGTGAAGGCCGCGTCGTCGGTCGCGTCATGGCGATTGTCAATCGCGCCCATACCGAATTTCAGGGCGCGCGTGCAGGCTTCTTCGGCTTCTTTGATGTCGTGGAAGATTACGACGCGGCGGCGGCGTTGCTCGCCGCCGCAAAGCGATGGCTCATGGGGCGTGGCATGGTGGTGATGCGCGGGCCGGTCAATCCTTCGACCAATTACGAATGCGGCCTGCTCGTCGAAGGCTTCGAGCTTGACCCGACGGTGATGATGGTTTGGAATCCAGGTTACTATGGCGAGTTTCTTGAGCGTTACGGCTTGCGCAAAGCGGCAGACCTGTTCGCTTACGACATCGCTGCCAAATACTTCAACGTCTCGGATAAATTGAAGCGTGTTGCCGAACGATTGCAGACCAAAGACCGCCTGCGCGTGCGCCCTGTGAATCTGAAGGACTTCAAGAGTGAAGTGGAGATTGTCCGCCGCGTCTACAACGATGCGTGGAGCCGCAACTGGGGATTCGTGCCGGTGACTGACGAAGAATTCGAGCACCTTGGCAAAGACCTGAAGCAGTTAGTAGACCCGCGCGTCGTCCTGATCGCTGAACAGGAGATCGAGGGCAAGGAGCCGCGCCCGATAGGCTTTTTGCTTGCCGTGCCGGATTTGAATCGTGCGCTGAAGAAGATGGACGGGCGGTTGTTTCCGTTCGGGCTGATCAAGCTCTTATGGCATTCGCGCAAGATCGACACGATTCGCATTATCACGATGGGCGTCATACGCGAATTTCAAAGCATGGGCGCGGGGGCGATTTTCCTGAAAGAGATTTATGATCGCGCGCCCGCCGCCGGTTTCCCTTCAGGCGAGATGAGCTGGGTACTGGATAACAACCTGATGATGAACCGCGCCGCCGAATTGATTGGCGGACGCCGCACGAAGACCTATCGGATTTACGAGATGCCGCTGGCCTCTGCGACGCAGTGACACGGCGACGCAGTGACACGGCGACGCGGGGATACCGCAACGCAGAAACCTATCGATGCATTCAATCAGAATATCTGTCGCCGTGTCTGCCCTTCGCCGCGTCACCGGGTTGCC
>JBBWZK010000136.1:0-13766 GCA_039648975.1 Blastocatellia bacterium | reverse complement strand
ATCGACTTCGTTCCGAAAAAGAACGAATCACGCGTAGCATCGATCCACAGCGCGATGAAAGGCAAGCATAGTGCCGTGCGCCACTTGACTGGGCATCGCTGCGGACATATCTTTCAATCAAGCTGATTAAGGAGTGGCGATGGCAACGACACTGCAAAAAGACGACATACTGAAAGCCGCGCAAGCAATGACGAAAGAGGAGCGCCTGAAGCTGATTGCTGAAATCGCCGCACTGCCCACTGAAGAGACTCTGCCTCAGACACTTGAAACTGCTGATGCAACGGAAGACTTTGACGAAAAAGTGATGAGGACTGCGCGCCAAATCATGGACAAATACAACAACTTGCTCCGCAATCTTGCTCATTGATTTCTTAATGGCTCAACTGTCGTCTCCAAGAAAGAATTTATGCTTGTTATTCCGGCAATCGATTTGAAAGGCGGTCGCTGCGTGCGGCTCACGGAAGGGCGCGAGCAGAGCGCCAAGGTTTACGACCGCGACCCGCTCGAAGTCGCGCGGGCTTATGAAAAGGCCGGCGCAAAGCTGATTCACGTCGTCGATCTCGACGGCGCATTCCTCGGCGCAGCCTCGGCGAATCTGCAAATCATCAAGCGCATCAATGGCGAAATCACTATCCCTATAGAAGTCGGCGGCGGCCTGCGCTCGCTTGCCGATATTGAATTCATCCTGCGCGATGTCGGCGCGCGCTACAGTATCATCGGCACGCTCGCCGTCGAACAGCCCCGTTTGCTCAAAGAAGCCATCGCCGCTTTCGGCGATGCAATCGTTGTCGGCATCGATGCGCGCGACGGCCAGGTGGCGACGCATGGCTGGACGGAAGCGACGCAGGTTGCCGCCATCGAACTGGCCTGCGAAGTCGCCGCCTTGGGCGTCGCGCGCATCATCTACACAGACATTGCGCGCGATGGCCGGCTGAAAGGCCCGAACCTTGAAACGACGCGCGACATCGCCCGCCGCTCGGGAGCGCGCGTCACCGCATCGGGCGGCGTCGGCTCGCTCGAAGACATCGCGCAACTGAGCGAGTTGGAAAGCGATGGCGTCGACTCGGTGATCATCGGCAAGGCGCTTTATGAAAACCGCTTTACCTTGAAACAGGCTCTGCGGGCCGCTTGCAGGACAAAGTGAGCGATTGATTCATGCTGGCAAAACGCATCATCCCCTGCCTCGACGTAGATCGCGGGCGCGTCGTTAAAGGCATACGCTTCGTCGATCTGATCGACGCGGGCGACCCGGTTGAGCAGGCGCGCCGTTACGACCGCGAGGGTGCGGATGAACTGGTCTTTCTCGACATCACGGCATCGAGCGACAGCCGCGAACTGGTCTACGACATGGCGCGTCGGGTTGCCGATACGATCTTCATTCCGTTTACGGTCGGCGGCGGCATCCGCACAGTTGAAGACATGCGCCGCATGCTGGCCTCGGGCGCAGACAAAGTCTCCATCAACACGGCAGCGATCAACGAACCGGCGATCATCACCGAAGGCGCGCGGGCTTTCGGCTCGCAAGCCATCGTCGTAGCGATTGATGCGCGGCGCTGCGCGCCGGATAACGACGCGGCGACGCGGCGACGCGGCGACACGGAGAAAGAAGAAACACACGGTCGTGAGGCAGCCGTCGCCGCATCTCCGCGTCCCTGCGTCTCCGCGTCTCCGCAGTGGCAAGTCTACACGCACGGCGGGCGCACGCCGACGGGAATTGATGTGACCGAGTGGGCGCGGCGCGTTGAAGAACTGGGGGCTGGCGAAATCCTCTTGACGAGCATGGACTGCGACGGGACGCGCGACGGTTACGACATTGAACTGACGCGCGTTGTCGCCGACGCCTTGAAGATTCCGGTCATCGCTTCGGGCGGCGCGGGCAGGCTCGAACATCTATACGAAGCCTTGAGCGCAGGCCGCGCCTCGGCAGTGCTCGCGGCTTCGATCTTTCACTTCGGCGAATTCACGATTGGCCAGGCAAAAGATTATCTGCGCGCCCGCGGCCTGCCGATGCGCTGAAGCGCCGGCGAGCGCCAATCCAAAGGTCTTCATACGCTTGCAGTGTGCTTTCAAGCCGCAGAGAAAATAGATGATGCAGAGTTCACTGATTGAGAAAGTGCGATTCGATGAGCGCGGGCTGGTGCCTGCGATTGTGCAAGCCGCCGCAACCGGCGAGGTGTTGATGCTGGCGTATATGAGCCGCGCGTCGCTCGTAAAAACCATCGATACGGGCGAGACATGGTTCTGGAGCCGTTCGCGCGGTGAACTCTGGCACAAAGGCGCGACTTCAGGAAATACGCAGCGCGTCGTCGAGATCGCCGTCGATTGCGACGGCGACACGCTGCTCGTCAAAGTCGAACCTCATGGCCCGGCCTGTCATACGGGGGCGCGCACTTGCTTCTTCCGCTCGTTCGATGAATAGCGCCGCAGGCCACCGGGCATCGCGAGGGATTAGCGATCACGGAGCCGGCGGCAGGTTGATTTCGTAGAGCTGTGCCGTGCCGACTTCGACGCCCAGCAGTTTGAGATAGAAGAAGAGTTGATGCTTGTGATTGATGAAGTGCTCCAGGTTCGCAAGCAGTATGGTGAGCAGAGCTTCACCTGCGGGCACAAAAACCGTCGGCACGCGGCGCGCGAGATCACTATCGATGAGCGTCGCAAAGCCTTCGCGGATATATTTCAAGTAATCGCGCAAACGCTCTATCGCTTCGCGAGCGCCGCAGTCGTGATTCACCGGCAGGTCGCGCAACCCTGTGAAGTGTGCAAGCTCCTGCGGTTTGAATTTGTAGAGCGCGGCGCAGAACCCCGCACAGGCTTCGAGCAGGTGGCCGAGCAGGTTGCCCAATTGAAACGCATCGGGAGCAGGCTGCCATTCGAGTTGGTCGGCAGGAACCTGCGTCACCAGCCGGGCGGCGAGTTCAATCTGCTGTTCGATCTTTGCCAGCAGCAGCGCGGTAAGCTCAGTCGAATCGTTCACGAGATTTGCAGTCGGCCGATCAATCTCAGGCTTTCGTTTTGAAAGCGCCTTCTGAGAAGTCCCATAGGGATGTGATGTTTATAAGAAAAGCTGGAGAGAGACATCCCAGTCCCGTAGGGACGTGAGGTTGACATTGCGCTCCTAACGGAGCTTAAAGAATCAAGAGCGGCGTTGACTATAAACATTGCGCTCCTCACGGAGCTTCCTTTGAGTTTTAACGGCATAGACGCGGACATTATGACATGACGCTGGCCTTTCTGCCTGCCAAATTGACTTCGCCTGCAAGAGTAGATAGACTGACCGCCTCAACGGACAGCTTATGAATAGAAGAGACTCTCTCAAAGGATTGGGACTGCTAGTCGGGGCAAATCTATTGGCTCCCGCAGTGCTTGCAGATTTTCTGCAAACCGCTGCTTCGATTAAAGAGGGAAAGACCCAATGGACGCCGCGATTGCTTTCCAGCCAGCAAGCCCTGCTGCTGGCCGAGCTGGTCGAGGTGATTATCCCGGCAACCGATACGCCCGGAGCGGAAGCGGCGCTGGCGCATGTCTTTGTCGATCTGTACGTCAAAGACTGCTACCCACGAGCCCAGCAGGAAGTCTTTCTCAAAGGCCTCGACCAGATTGACACCGCCAGCCAGAAGCAATCTGGCCGCGCCTTTTTGCAGCTATCTAAAGAAGAGCGGCTGGGCTTGCTCAAGCAGTTGGAAAAAGAGAGCTGGGAAAAAGGCGAGCCGGTCGAGCAGTCATTCATCAAGATGTTGAAGAACCTGACGCTGATGGGCTTCTTCTCTTCTCAAGCCGGGGTGACCAAAGCCACCTCATACGTTCGCTCGCCCGGCCCTTTTGAAGGCTGCCTAGACCTGAAGCCGGGGCAAAAGGTAGACGCGCTGTCAATCTTATAACCCCTGATTGGAGACACACCATTCATGTCTGCAAAAGCGACGCACACCTACGACGCCATCGTTGTCGGCTCAGGCATGTCAGGCGGATGGGCGGCCAAGGAGCTAAGCGAAAAGGGACTGAAGACGCTGGTGCTCGAAAGAGGCCGCCACGTCGAACATATCAAGGATTACCCGACCGCCAACAAAGACCCCTGGGAATTGCCTTACGGCAACGAACTGACCATCAAGGATCAGGAAGAGTATTTCATTCAAAAGCAGGTCTACAATTTCAAACAGGACACCAAGCATTTTTTCGTCAAAGACACAGACCATCCTTATAACCAGGTCAAACCGTTCAACTGGATGCGCGGCTATCAAACCGGCGGCAAATCGCTCATGTGGTCGCGCCATTGTTTCCGCTGGAGCGACCTGGATTTTGAAGCCAACGCCAGAGAAGGCATAGGGATTGACTGGCCTATACGCTACCGCGACATCGCGCCGTGGTATGACTACGTTGAAGAGTTCATCGGCGTCAGCGGCGAAAACGCCGGACTGCCGCAACTGCCTGACCAAAATCTTTTGCCGCCTCTGGAGATGAATTGCCTTGAACGCCATGTGAAGCAGCGCATCGCCGGTCACTATCAGGATCGCCGCATGATCGTCGCCCGTGTCGCGGTGTTGACCCGTCCGCACAAGGGCAGAGGGCGCTGCCGTTCGCGAAATATGTGCGCCAGAGGATGTCCTTATGGCGCCTATTTCAGCAGCAACTCGTCGACGCTGCCGGCGGCGTCAAAGACCGGCAACCTGACGCTGCGGCCCTTTTCGATTGTGCATAGCTTGATCTATGACGCAGAGAAAAAGCGCGCCACCGGCGTCCGTGTGATCGATGCGGAGACCAAAAAAACTTATGAATACTTTGCCCGCGTCATCTTTCTGAATGCCGGAACGTTGAACACGACGGCGATTCTGATGAACTCGGCATCCAGGCATTTCCCTGCTGGTTTCGCCAATTCCAGCGGCGTGCTGGGGCATTACCTCATGGATCATCAGGAAGCGGGCGGCGCTATAGGCTTTTATGAGGGCTTTGCAGACAAGTATTATCTGGGCCGCAAGCCAAACGGCATGTACATTCCGCGCTTCAGAAACATCACAGAGCAGCGCACGGATTATTCACGCGGCTTTGCTTATGAATGTTATTCGGGACGGGAAAACTGGCAAAGAGGTTTCTACCGGCTGGGCATGGGCGAAGATTTTAAGAACGAAATCACACGGCCCGGCGGCTGGTCTATGCTGCTGGTCGGCTACGGCGAGTGCCTGCCGAATAAAAACAATCGCGTCACGCTGAATAAAGAGAAGACCGATCAATGGGGGCTGCCGACGCTCAACCTCGACATACAGTACGGCGAAAACGAGTTGACGATGCGCAAAGACATGCAAGCCTCTGCCGAAGAAATACTCGCAGTCGGCGGCATGAAAAACATCACGTCTCTGTCATTGCATCCGGTTCCTGGCGGTTGCATTCACGAAATGGGAACCGCCAGGATGGGCAACGATCCAAAGACTTCGGTGTTGAATAAATTCAATCAGTGCCATGACGTAGCCAATGTATTCATCACGGATGGCTCCTGTATGGTGTCGACGGCCTGCCAGAATCCGTCGCTGACTTATATGGCATTGACGGCGCGCGCCTGTGATCATGCGGTAAAGGAATTGAAACGCGGGAATCTGTAGGCGCTGGTGAGGGAATTACAATGAAACGGATGTTGGTCGCTCTGCTCGTTTTGATTCTGGCGCTCAGCGCGCTTGTACCTATCGCAAGCGGCCAGCGTCGCCGGCACAGGCGCGTCGTGCATAGATATTACTATATTCGACCGTACCGTGTGCGCCCCTACCGTGTGCGCAGGTATCGGATTCACTATTACGGTGTGCGCCGTCGTCGGCATCGCCGGCCTGTTGAGCTATTGGGGCGACCGCCGAGGCGGCCCGCAAGACGGCGCTTGCGCTTGCAAGTTCTTGCCGAGCGGCAGGCTTTGCCAATTCCGTCAGCGATGATCCGCTTATCAACCACACATCGACATACAGTGAAGGCTGAAGGGCGTTGTTGAATTTGTGGAGGTGAGTTTGTGCTTGGCATACTTATTCTCCTGGCGGTTCTTGGGTTCATAAAACAGTTCACGCGCTCCACCATGGCCATTACCTGCATCGGTATCGCCTTTGGCTTTAGCCTTGTTGTTATACTTACTTCAGACCAGACGCTGAGGCCGGGAGAGATGTTGGCCTGGATGGCGATTAATGGAATCATTACGTCCGCCGTATCCTACGCGCTCGCCAGATTGATATACAGAAGGAGACTCATTTGGGCCGAACCGAAGATGAAGAAAGAAACTGGCGAGGAGCCTGTCGCAGAAGATCATAGTTAGATCAGGCAGACTCCCGCACGTCCGACGAGAGCGTGACCTCTGCCGCTGCCGACCTGATGCCCGCGACTCCCAACGTCTAACCAGGCGGCGTGTAAAACCCTTTCAGTTGCGCCTTCAGGTAAACCTCTACGGCCTCTTTGACGAGCGGCTGCTCTTCTGCCGGATAGAACTGATAGAGCGTCCGCAACCAATCGATCTCATCTTGAAAGATCCACGCGCCGGCCTGACCGAAAGCCGCTGGCCGGGCCATGCCGAGTGCGGTTTTATGTACAGGGTTGATGTACGGCGCGAGTCGCTCGTTGAAATTGATTCTTAGCTGATCTGGGCCTGAGAGCCTGATCGCATAGAACCTCGGATTCGACTCTGCCGGCTTGTTGCTCATATCTGAGCTTTTACGATGGGCAGGCAGAACTGTCAACGTCAAAAGATGGTGCAGGGCGCGACATTGACTTGCCACCGGATTTAACGTAAAAGCATCACCTGGGCTCAATTCATCGTGATAACCTATTGAGCTTATAGCGGTTTTCAATTGAATGTAGCGCAAGGCGGGTATCTCGCGCAGTATCGGGCGCAAGCTAAACGCCTTGCGCTACATGGCAAACGCATTTTAAAACCGCTCTAGATTCCACTGTAGGAGGAAACATGGCTGAAACAAAACTGGTTGTTATCTACCCTTACCCGACCGATGTAGAAGCTTTCGAGAAGGCTTACGTTGATGACCACGTGCCGATGGCGAAAGAGAAGATAAAAGGTGTGACAAAGTTTGTGGCAACCAAAATGCTCGGCACTGCCGATGGCCAGACGCCACCTTTTTACAGGATTGCCGAATTGCACTTTCCGTCAATCGAAGCGTTAAAGGAGTCGGCGGCATCGGCAGGGGCGCAGGAGGCTGTCGCACATGCGATTTCGATCTCTAGCGGGGGAATGCCCATATTCCTGGTTGCTGAGGAAGAGACAATGACGTTTTAGATTGGTTTGCGGTTGGGTGTACGGCAGGCGACGCAATTTGGAGTGCGGTGACTGGTCACCGCTTTGGTGAATGCCAAGGACGCAAAGCGGCGACCAGTCGCCGCACTCCATAACCGCACGGCCAGGGCGCGCTCCTCGTATGATGAGTGTTCGGCGCGGGCGCGCTGCTGCGCGGCAGCAGTCGGCTACCACATAGGAACTACAAATCATGACCAAGTTCTGGCAAAGAATCATCGCTATCGCAGAAGTGGTAGGCGGAGTCCTTGCGCTGAGTGCCACGATCTTTGCCGCCAAAGCAGGGGCCAGTAAATCAGCCGTCGTGCTTGGCGCCACGCTCGACTTGTTGGTGCTAGTCGCTGGCGTGGCGCTGTGGTTTGGGTCGGCAGTCGGAATTGTTCTGTCGGAGGTAGCTCTGTCGTTGCAATGTGTGCAAGTGTTCACCGGCTGGTTGGCTTGGCAGTACGTCGCCGGGCTGGCTTTGTTGATTCAGATTATCGGCGGCGAAATCGAGTGGAGCGCAGGGCTGCTGGTCAGGCACACGTTCTTTCAAGGCGAAGGCGGTAGCGGGGCCGGGTTGGGAGTGAATGTGATTGCCATAGCAGCGGTGATGTTCCTCATGATAACCCACAAGCGAAGCAAGTCTGCACAGCCGCAAAGCGCCGCCTAACCAACGCCGCCATCGGCCTGTTGAGCTATTGGGGCGACCGCCAAGGCGGCCCGCAAGACGGCGCTTGCAAGTCCTTGCCGAGCGCCACACTTTGCCACTTCCGTCAGCGATGATCTGTCTATCAACCACACATCGACATACATCTGATTCTGGATGAATCGTGATCATGACACGGCTGCCAATCCTCGGAGGCGAGCTCGGCCCTCCTGTCTTTATTCACCAATTCAATTGTGATATAGATTGCACCCTAACAAGCCGGCGGATTCACTTAGCTAAGGAGGGGAAAGACATGTGTTGCGTTGCTAGTAGAAGTAAGCATGCCGTATTTGTGGGATTTGATACAATTGGGTATAAGTGCGAGGGCTACGGTGGCCTTATCACCCTTCTCTGGCCGAATGGATGGCCCGCGCCTGCATGTGGCACTTTTGGAAAATCCTCAGACCTATTGCCCAAAGAGGAATTCGGTGGAGTGGGCGGGACAGGGCCGCCCGTAAAAGCTATCCCTGCAACAAGGCCTGTTTATGCTGAGGCCCCACGCTGTTTGCCAGGAAATCAAATACCTCCGGAAAAGACAAAGTTCTAAATTAAACCGCAAGAGAAAGGGAGTGCGGCAGCATATGGAGTGCTTTGACTTGTCGCAGCTTTTAGGCTTGGCGAGGAGGCCAAGCGGTGACAACTCACCGCACTCCATATAAGCGAGTCTGCCATTCCCTTGCCCTCTGATTTAGAAGCGACGTTGTGCTCACGCCCGAGCAGATCAACCGCCTCCTCGAAACCATCGACAGGTTGCCCGGCTGCAAGGGGAAGTTCACCGCCGACAACGCGCCCGCACATGACTTCATCGGCGCGCTGCACACGGCCAGGCGGAATCACACGTCGAAGTACATCTGAAATTCGAGCGGGTGCGGGCGCATGCGCACCGGGTCAACCTCTTTCTGCTGTTTGTAACTAATCCAACGTTCGATCAGCGCCTCGCTGAAGACATCGCCTTTGAGCAGGAAATCGTGATCCTCGGCGAGCGCTTCAAGCGCGCGGTCGAGCGAACCGGGCAGCGTCGGCACGTTCTGCAATTCTTCCGGTGATAGATCGTAGATGTCTTTGTCGAGCGGCGTACCCGGATCGATACGATTCTGTATGCCGTCGAGTCCCGCCATCATCATCGCCGCAAACGCCAGATAAGGGTTGCACGACGGATCGGGGAAGCGTACCTCGAGCCGCTTGGCGTTGGCCGACGGCGAGTACATCGGAATGCGAATTGCCGCCGAGCGATTGCGCCGCGAATAGGCCAGATTGACCGGCGCTTCATAACCTGGCACCAGCCGCTTATAACTATTTGTCGTCGGCGCGACCAGTGCGGCGAGCGCCGCCGCGTGCTTGAGAATGCCGCCGGCGTAATGCAAGGCCATCTCAGAGAGCCCCGCGTAACGGTCGCCGGCAAACAAGGGCTTTTCGCCGCTCCACAAAGACTGATGGCAATGCATGCCGCTGCCGTTGTCGCCAAACATCGGCTTCGGCATGAAGGTCGCCGCTTTGCCGTAATAAAACGCTGTGTTCTTGACGATGTACTTGAAGAGCATCACATTGTCTGCAGTGCCGAGCAGCGTGTCGAAACGAAAGTCAATCTCGCACTGGCCGCCGCTGGCGACTTCGTGATGATGCATCTCCGGCTTGATGCCGACGTTTTCGAGGTTCTGCACAATGTCCGAGCGCAGGTCGTGCAGCGAATCGACGGGCGGCACCGGCACGTAGCCTTCTTTGGTGCGCACGCGGTAGCCGAGATTGTCTTCCGCGCGGCCCGAATTCCATATGCCTTCCGAGGAATCGAAGCGATAGCCGGCGCTGTTCGTCTCGTTGTGATAGCTGACGTGATCGAAGATGAAGAACTCGGCTTCGGGGCCGAAGTAACATGCCTCGGCTGTGCCTGTGAAGCGCAGATAACTTTCGGCGCGCGCCGCCACCGAGCGCGGGTCAAGCTGATAGCCTTCTTTGGTGAGCGGGTCGACGACGTTGGCAAACATGGTCAGCGTCGGCTCTTCAAAAAACGGATCGATCCAGAAGCGCGACGGGTCGGGCATCAGCAGCATGTCGGATTCGTTGATCGACGCCCAGCCGCGCAAGCTCGACGCGTCAAAGCCGATGCCGGAATCGAATGAATCTTCGTTGAAGGCGCTGATGGGAATCGTCACGTGATGCCAGGCGCCGGGCAGGTCAGTGAAGCGCAGGTCAACGAATTTCACCTGCTCGTCAACCGCATGCTGCATAACTCGTTTGGGATCCATCAATCGCTCCTTTGTTCGTCGTGCGGGTTATGAATTCAATGGCGTGCTTCTTTAAGTGGTCAGCATAAGGCGCGGCGAAAAGCAGTGTCAAGCAGGCGGCATTCAATCATGATAAGTCGGGAAGGGAGATTGCCAGGGCCATGCAGTTCTGCAAGGAAAGAAGAATAGCAAAACACGGAGACACAGAGGCAGCACAGAGTCCTCTCCGTGTGGCCTCTGTGTCTCCGTGTTTCATTCCTCGCTGGTGATTCTAAATGCGTCTACCAATCTTTTGATTTCTTGTTTAGGTCAGCGCCACTGCGTTGAGTACCGCGTAAGCCACTTCGTTATGGCAGATGTCCGAGTGATCATGGATAACCGCATCGGCGTTGAGATTGTGAAGCTTGCCCGGTTCAAACTGATAAGCTTCATCCAGACTGAGCAGCGTGCCATCGCTGGCTTCGGGGGTTTTCTGCGCGCCATTGCGACCGATGCCGCCGTACAGATCGTTCTTGTCGCCGAGGTCAGACGCCACCTGTCCGGCGAGCAGCGAAGCCAGCGGATACATTTTGCCTACCGCCTGATCGTTCTGTGTACAACTGATTACAATCGGCCCCGACACCATTTTGTCGGCTACCACCCTGCGGAAGAATCCGTTGTTGGCTCCCTCATAGTGTTCTGCGAAACCATAATGCGAGAAGGCCGCCTGCAACAGTGTCATGGTCGCGACATCGACTGCCGGTTGATCTTCAGGCCCGGCGGCGGCAGCCGTGACCACCCGTCCGCCGAAGCTATGACCGATCAGGTGCAGCTTGATCGAGGGATTCTGATTACGGATGGTTCTGAGCAACTGGTTCACCCCTGTGCTGCCAACGATGCCAGCGCGCTCTTTCATCTGGTAGTAGGTCGTGAAGTTGAGTAATTTGAGCGCCCCTGCTTTAATCCCGCTAAAGAGATCCCCGAGACTCACCGCGCTGCCGCCGGTTGTCGCGGCAGGGCCTCCGGTGATTGCCGCGCTGCCGCCCTTGGCGGTCGGTTTGGCCGTCGCAAGCGGCGAAGGCTTGCTCAAACGCCTGAAGACCTCGTCGCCGGGCAGGCGCAGGAAATCGCCCGCTGCATCGACATCGGTTGCGGTTTGCGGCGGCAGTATGGAACGCAGCAGGTCAGCGAATTTTCTGCGCGCCTTGGGGCTGTCTTCAAGGTCAGGCACCAACTGCTTGGCCTGATCGAGAATCGCATTCGCATTCGGATCGTCAAACACGCCCTTCAATTCTTCAAGCTCGCGCCTGAGAAAATCGTTGGTGATTGGCGATTCCGCGCCCGCCGCGCCGCTCGGAATCAGGTTCTTATCTGCGAATTTCTTCGACGGCCAGAGCACCGCCATAATAGCGAACTGGCGCGTCGAGATGCCGGACACTTTTCCCGAATCGACGACCTGGCGTACACAATCGAAGAAGCGTTCGTACAGACCGCGCGCATCGCCCATATCGTTGTTCCAGCCATGCGAGATGACGAACAGGTCGGAGGTGCCGCCCGTCGCGAGAAAATCGGTCAGGGCCTTCGCCTGTTCCTGATCAAACACCTCGCCCTGCTTGTTGAACTCCACTTCGAAATAAGGAAACCCGTTCAAGTCTGGCATCGCGTCCTCCTTTGGTCATACGGATTGAATGGCTCGCATTAAATCGACGAGACCATAGCCTTGAAAATAGCGTTCACGCTTGAGGTCGGTTGCGGTGGCGAGCAATATCTCTTTAACCTTTTCGGGATAACCGATGAATTCGCGCCTGATCGAGAGAAAGGCGGCAATCACGCCGGAAACATGCGGCGCGGCCATACTGGTGCCGCTCTCTTCCAGATAATCGCATTCGCGGCCCTTTTCTCTCATCTCGGCAAGCCGCTTGCCGGCGGCGCACGATAAAATCTTTTCGCCGGGCGCAACCAGGTCGGGTTTGGCGCGCCCGTCGCCGGTCGGGCCTTTGGACGAAAAGTAAGAGACGCCGTAGATGTGCGGCATCGTTCGGTGTGTCGAACCCACGGTGATGGCCAGGTCTGCATTGCCCGGATCGTTAATCGTCAAATCTATGCCGGCTGAGATGACGCCGCGAAACTGGCTTTGCGCAGCCCCATAGCCGGTGTTGCCCGCCGCGACGACGACGACGACGCCTGAGCGCACCAGCCGGTTGACTTCGACGCACAGAGGGCTTTGCCCGCAGGCGAACCATTCAGGCTCAAAGTCATAGCCGACGCTCATATTGACGCCATGCACCAGCAGACGCCGCCCATGCCCATTCAACTCCTGTATCTTGGCGATGGCTACGATGAGGTTGCTTGCCAACCCATCGCCGTTATCATCGAGCACCTTGAAACTGAGCAGCTTGCACTTGGGGGCCATTCCCGAAATCGCACGGATCTTCGCTTCGCTATAGGAGATCTCGCCCTCTTCATCGCGCAATCGCATGTAGGCGCGAATCTTTTCGACGACCCCGGGGTTGTCGTCTTGTATGACTTCACCGGGGTTTCTGACTCGCATGGCACCGGCAATGATTCCGCCCACATGGGTTCCGTGACCAAAGGCATCGCGCAGCGCCGTTGCCGGATCGGAGGAATTCAACTGCGTGAAGTCCATGTGAGAGAGCGGATCTTGAAGATCGAGATTCTTGTGCGTCGCAAAATGCGGATGGCTGATATCGATGCCCGAATCCAGCACCGCCCAGACGATGTCTTCACCAAAAGCGGCGAATGAACTCTGCGCGGCGTCCGCCTTCACCGTGCTGATCGATTGATTGGTGAGACGTTTGATTTCGAAATCGGGCCAGACATGATAAATCGCCCGTGTGCCGATTTTTGAATGAATGCCCGTGTCCTTGACCTCTTCTTTTGCCTCGGCGTCCAGTTTCACCATCTCGCGTATGACATCGCCTTCGAGGACGGCAAACAGATATTGCTGGCTGAAGTCGCTTTTCAGTTTGTTGATCCCCTGATGGTTAGGGTCTTTGTCGATGCCCACCTGAGCGATGATCTTTGCCGTCGCTTCTAACACCCACTTGCGCGCCCCGTCACGTCCGCCGGGGAACTTCAAATTCAAATCTATGATCACCGGGAAGAGTTGCGGTTTTCTGGCCGGGTTTTTCTTGAGTTCCTCGCGATCCCTTTTTAACTTTTTGAGAAGCGGGATGGCGATGACCGTCGAATCCAGGATTTCGGGCGTAAAGAACAGTTCACGTGGATCGCTCTCTTCCAACCTGATCGTATCGGCCTGCGGTGCAGATTGAACCGGTTCGCTCGCCGCTTCCGTTTGTCCTGGCTCAGAGGGCGCGGCCTCTTTTTGCGAATCGTCTGCCGTTTCTAAGGCAGGCGCGTCCAGCGGCACGTCAGGCGCTGCCGGCATTTCTTCCGGCGGCGGTTTTTTTCTAGATTTTCTGGGCTTATCTCCTGATTTCTGTTTGGCCATAGATAATCTCCGTGACGGGTTTCAGTAATCTACGCTTCCCAGCAAGGGAATTCAAGGCGAAGCGCTCCTGCCCGGCAGGCCGATCTAGAGCGGTTTTCAAATCAGTATGCCCATGTAGCGCAAGCGGTTAGCTTGCGCCTGGAC
>JBBWZK010000103.1:0-4658 GCA_039648975.1 Blastocatellia bacterium | reverse complement strand
GCTCCAGCCAAAGCTATGGCGTGTCGCTCTCTCGCGACGGACGCAAGTGGACGCTTGTCCTGACAGACAACAAAGGCAGACGCGGCACGCTGGTCTTCTCGGTTCCCTTTGCAACGAGCTTCTTGAATGCCGATATTCACGATGGACTTAAGGGCGGCGGCGGCGGCCCGCTGCTCTACAAGGAGTTAAGACTGGAGGGTAAGGTCTGGGGCAATGGCATCTTCGCTAAGGGAATAACTGCCGACGCAAAATTTCGACTGGTGTTGCAAGGCAGAGGGAACCGCTGCCCCTCGGCTGAAGACTTCAAAAACTGGAATCTGCACGTCTCCGGGCCGAAGGCCAATTATTCTTTTTACGGTTCGTTCGCTCGGCCAGCGACACGGCCATCGAATCAGTGAGGCCGATTGAGCTATGTCAATCTTGATAGCCGAAGACAACGTGGCACAGCGGCGTTACCTGCGCGAGCTTTTGGAGCGCGAGTTCACGGCGCACGCGCCGGTCATCGAAGCCGGCGACGGCGAGCAGACCATCGAGCTGGCTTTACAGCATCGCCCGCAGCTTTGCGTGATGGACATACAGATGCCGAAGCTGTCGGGCGTCAAAGCGGCGCGCGCCATCTGGCGCGGCTTTCCGCAGGCGCGCATCATCTTCTGGACGCAGTTCCCGCACGAGATTTATATCAACGAGATTCGCCGCATCATCAAGACGGTCGAGCCGCCGCCGGCCTACGGCTTCATCGATAAGAACAATCCCGAATCGCGCTTTCTGCGCTTCGTCGCCGCCGTGTTGGAAGACGGCGCGGACATGATCGATCCGGCGTTCAAGGATTCATTCAAGCGCCCGCTGCTCACCGAGTTTGAAGCCGAAGCGTTGTACTATCTGGCGCTCGGTCTATCGAACTGGGCCATCGCCCGCAAATGCAGTTTGAGCTTGCGCGGCGTCGAGAGCCGGCTGGCGACGCTTTATGAAAAGCTCTTTGCCGCCTCGCCCGAAGGGACGATGAACGAGTCTTATGACAAGCTCGCTTACAACGTGCGCACGCGGGCTTTCTTTGAAGCGTTGCGGCGCGGCCTGTTGAACAGCGACGAATTACAGAAGGCCGCCGACGAACTGGACAAGTGGATAGACCGCGACCGCAAGCGATTCGTCGAAGAGCAGAAGACGCGCGGGCTGTCGAAGACTTGAAGTTTACCTCAGTGCATGTGTTGATGTTCATAGCTCCGTAGTAGCGCAATGTTTATAGAACGAGATGAGTAAACAAATCCAAGCTCCATAGGAGCGCAATGTTGACATTTCGCCCTTACGGGGCTTGGTCGCATTAATGGCGAATTCTTCTATAAACATTGCGTGCCTACGGCACTGATTTCAAAACTCATTCTCACATTGGACGTTGCCATGAACGTTCGCGGAAAAATTCGTTTGCAGGTCGGCATCGTTTGTTTGTTCAGCTTTGTATTGCTGGCAATCAACCCGGTTGCCAGGAGCGCAAGCGATAGCCCATCGGCCACTCTGCATCAGTGGGGCGCGGTGACATTGTTTCATGGCCTGCCTTCAGATCACGTTCGCGCTATCGCGCAGGACAGCGAAGGCGTGATGTGGTTTGCCACCGACGGCGGGCTGGCCAAGTACGACGGTCGCCGCGTGCAAAAAATCAGCGACGAGGCGTTGCCTTCCGAGCATATACGCGCCTTAAAACTCGACCCTGAAGGTGTGCTGTGGATCGGCTCGGACGCGGGCGCGGCGGTTTTTGCCAGCAACCAGTTCAAGCGCATTCCAAAGACCGAAGGCCATCACATCACCGCCATCTGCGCTCCCGGCGACGGGCGCGCATGGATGACCAGCGCGCAGGGCGAAGTGTTCGACTGCCGGATGAACCGTGAGGGCGCGTTGATCATTCATGCGATCACGCCAGTTGACTCACCCTTGCTCTCGGTTGACGGGAGCGGTCACGCGGCGCTCGAACTGACCAGCCTGGCATTGCTCGACCACCGGCTCATCGTCGGCACGCACAGCCGTGGTCTGCTCGAAATCGAACCGGCAGAAAATGACCGCCCCGTCGTCACGGAAATTCTCAGCCGCCCGCGCGCTTTCTTTGTCGAAGCGATTGCCGCCGACGCCAATTCTCAATTGTGGTATGGTTCACAAACGACTGCCGAAGACAGCGGCCTGTATGCGAGCGGCGACTTGCTGCATCCTGAAAAAATCAGCGCCGGGTTGGGCACGGTGACCGCGCTCGGCTTTGACGGGCGCGGCGATCTGTGGGTGGGAACGGATGGACAGGGCGCGGCACGGTTCCGCGACGGGCACAAAACTGATCGCTTCACTTTTGAGAGCACGGCGGGCGGCCTGCGCTCGAATCGCATCTATGCGGTCTTCGTTGATCGCGAGGGCGTCGCATGGTTCGGCACAGACCGTGGCGTTTGCCGCTATGACCCGCACGGCCTGCGCGTCGAAACGATCTCCGAAAACATCGAGAGCAACTTTGCGCGCAGCCTGTTCCGCAACAGCAGCGGGGCGTTGTGGTGCGGCACGAATCGCGGCCTCTTCGTTCGCACAACCGAAGGCTGGCAACCGAGCGAAGCGATTGGCAACCGCGCGGTTCACGCCATCAACGAAGATGCGGGCGGTCGCCTGCTCGTCGGCACGGCTTCGGGCTTGTTCGTTGAATCGTCAACCCAAAATCATTCCCAGGCGACGGCCAATCAACGGCGCGGCCAGGCTAACGCCGTCGCCAAGCGAACGCCGAACGCCGCGCCGGGCCATTTCTCGTTTAGTGATTCATTTCACACTTCAACCTTCACACGGTTTGACGAAACCGGCGACAGCATTCGAGCGATTCAGCGGTTTCGCGGCGCGCTCTATGTCGCCAGCTTCGGACGCGGCGTCGAGCGTTTGGAAGCCGCCAACCGCGCGCTCATCTGGCCCACGGATTCAAGCGACGCAGGTCTGCGCCAAGTGGTCAGCCTCTACAGCGAGGGCGACCGGCGTTTGTGGATCGGCACGGCAACGGCGGGCGTCTTTGTCTTCGATGGTGCGAGCACGAAGCCTGCGGAGGCGCTCGACAGCTTGCGCGGCGCGGCCATCTGGGCGATGGACGGTGCGCCTGAAAGCGTGCTGTGGCTGGCGACGGCGCGCGGCCTGTTCGCCTTGCGCAATGGCAAGCTGACCCAACTGCTCAGCGACACAGATGCGCGCAGCGTCGTCGCCACTGCGCCGAACCTGGCGTGGTGCGCGACGGCAGGCAATGGTTTGCATAGAGTCCTGCTTGACGATGCTGCAGGCGTCATCACGACGAAGCGCGATGTCGAGCAGGGCCTGCCGTCTGAACAGGTCTTTGCACTCTTAGCGGCGCGCGATCAGCCAACCATCTGGGTGGGCACGAATCGCGGCCTGGCGCGCTATGAACCGGGCGAGGTCGCGCCGCTGGTTTTCCCTGCGCGCGTGATGGGCAAGCGATTGTTCAGCCGCGATGAAGTGCGGGCCGGGCTCAATCTCGAATACCCGCAGAACAGTCTGGCGATAGACCTGGCTGCCGCGAGCAGCCGCAGCTTTCCCGAACAGTTTCAGTATGCCTTTGCCGTCATCGATACGGCAGGCCGCACAGTTCGCCAGAAGCTGTCACGCGATTCACAGATGGTGCTTGAAGGCTTGCGCGCCGGTCGCTATCGCGTCGAAGCGCGCGCCTTCACCAGCGACCTGATGGCATCAGAGCCGTTTGTAATCGAGTTCACAGTTGCGCGCCCACCGTTTCCGTGGACGTCGACGGCGCTTTCGGTCTTGTTGCTGCTGGCGCTTATGGCCGTCTGGTGGGGCTATCGCCAGAATCGCCGCATGGCGCGCACCAACACGGCGCTTGAATCGATCAACTTGCAACTGGCTGACACACGTTTGCAGTTGGTCAACGAAACCGAGACGGAACGCCGCCGCATCGCTCGCGACCTGCACGATCAGACGCTTGCCGATTTGCGGCGCTTGATGATGATGAGCGACCAGTTGCCGGCTAACGGCCACGCGGCAGTCGAGCCACCGCGCTTCCGGCAGGAGGTCGAAAACATCTCAGGCGAAATTCGCCGTATCTGCGAAGACCTGAGCCCTTCGGCGCTGGCCAATGTCGGCCTGGCGGCAGCGCTGGAGTGGGCTTTGACAAACGGCGTCGCGCAGTTGCCGGATGCAGAAAAGTTCGCCTATGAGTTTGCCTGCGAAGACCGCCTGGATGAAAAGCACCATTTGCAGAACACTGTGCAGATTCAGATATTCCGCATCGTGCAGGAGGCTGTCAACAACGTCTGCCGCCATGCGGGCGCAACGCGCGTCAAGTTGAGCGCCAAAGTTGATGCGAACGGCGGGTTGTTGATTGAGCTTGAAGACAACGGCTGCGGCTTCGATGCGAGCAACGCCAATGGCCACACCGGGCGCGGGCTGACCAACATACGCTCGCGCGCCAGCTTGATCGATGCCGAAGTCGGCTGGCAACCGCGCGCCGCAGGCGGCACAGTCTTCACGCTGCGCCAGGCGACGCTGAAAGCCGCTGTTTCATAAAACAGTAAGCGTTCTCCGCTACGTTCTATTTCCTAGCGTTCAAAGCAACCGCTATAATCTCCACTTCAGGCAGTGCGCCTTGATAAGCTTCACGAGAGCAAGGGCGTGGTCAGATACAG
>JBBWZK010000100.1:0-25424 GCA_039648975.1 Blastocatellia bacterium | reverse complement strand
CCCACTCCCCTACTCCCTTACTCCTCCACTCCCTCACTGATTCTCCATCGCGCGCCGCCTGACTTGAAATTCCCGCTGGATATGGGTAGCGTACACGCTTGTTCGTTAGCTGCCATTGCCAACCGCTGACGATTCACACAAACGCGATGCAAGCGAAAGGAAGAATTCATGCAGAGAATCATTGATGCCTGGCACAGCCCTCGCCTGGACCGCAAGATGGAGATTGTCACCTATGGACATTTCGGTTTTCCCTTGCTGCTGTTTCCGACTGCCGCCGCCGATTTCTTAGAGTATGAAAGATTCTATTTGATTGACGCCATGCGCGACCAAATCGACGCCGGCAAGGTCAAAGTCTTTTCGATCAACTCGATCAACCGCGATGCCTGGCTGAACAAACAGGTGCATCCGCGCGACAAGGGGCTACGACAGGGCGCGTATAACGAATACATCGCCCGCGAAGTCGTGCCTTATATCTGGAACAGTTGCCAGGGTCGCACCGGCATCATCACGGCGGGCGCCAGCCTCGGCGCGTTTCATTGCGCCAATCAACTCTTCCGCCGCCCTGACCTCTTCGACGGCATGATCGCTATGAGCGGTTCGTATGACATTCGCGGGTATTACGACGGCGATTATTACGACGACAACGTCTACTTTAACAACCCTGTGAATTACGTGCCGAACCTCGATGGTCATGATCTGTGGCTGTTGCAACAGAAGCAGCACATACACATCGTCACCGGCCAGGGCGATTACGAAAACCCCGATGCGTCGCGCCGGCTCGCAGGTCTCCTGTATAACAAGGGCATCCCGTTCGAGTTGGATTTATGGGGCTACGACATGCCGCACGACTGGCCGACCTGGCGCGACATGATGCGTTATTACCTGCGCGAGAAATTCTGAGAGGAAGAAGACAGGGGCTAGAGGCTAGGGACTAGAGGCTGGTGAAGAAAAGGCCGTAGACTAAAGGCATCTTCTCTTACCAGCCTCTAGTCCCTAGCCTCTAGCCTCTCAAAAGAGATGCCCAAAGAAGAACACATGAAATGGTACAGCCAGCGCATAGGGCGCGAGATGGACGTGCTGGTTCACGGCCATGCGGGTGCGCCGGTCATCGTCTTTCCAAGTTCGTGGGGGCGTTACTACGAGTGGAAAGATTTTCTGATGGTCGACACGCTGGCCGATAAGCTGGATGCCGGCCACATTCAGCTTTTCGGCATAGACAGCCACTGCTACGAGTCCTGGTACAACGATCAGATACCGCCGCAAGAGCGCGTCCGCCGCCACAACGTCTGGGAAGATTATGTGCTCAGCGAAGTCGTGCCGTTCATCCGCTCGCGCAACCCGAACGATTTTTTGATCACCGCGGGTGTCAGCTTCGGCGCGTACCTGGCGGTCAACTTCGCCTTCAAGCACCCCGATCTGGTACGCAAGACGGTCGGCATCAGCGGCTCGTATCGCATTCAGCGTTTGCTCGACGGTTACTATGACGAAGACGCTTATTTGAACTGTCCGGTCACTTATATGGCGGGCCTCAGCGACGAGTGGTATTTATCACAGATTCGCCGGATGGAGATTTTTCTGGCAACCAGCGACCGCGACATCGGCATCTGCCGCGAGCGCACTTACGACATGTCGCGCGTGCTGACTGATAAAGGCATTCCGCACAGCCTCGACGACTGGGGCGGCGAGTTGATTCACGACTGGCCGACCTGGCGCAAGATGATCCGGCATTATCTATAATATTGCTTCCGAAGTTATCGCTGTTGTACAGACAGGTCACTTGCTCAATAATGATGCGAGAGGAATCGTTTATGACTGTTCAGGAAGTGATTACTGAGATCAGGCGACTCTCCTTTGAGGATCAGTTGGAACTTCTTCGCCTGCTCAATGAATCGTTGCAGAGCAAGCAAAAGACAAAACAAAGTCGTAGCACAACGCTCAACCGCGTGCGCGGCATGCTCAAGCCGGATGGCCTGCTACCCGACGACGAAGCCTTGCGTGAGGCTTATGTTGAGCACCTGATGGAGAAGTACACTTAATGCGCGTTTTGCTCGACACTGATGTGATCCTCGACCTGCTGCTTGAGCGCGCTGGCTTTGTTGAGCACGCAGCCGCTTTGTGGGAAGCCCACGAACAAGGGCGACTGGAAGCTTACATTTCAGTCATCACGCCTGTAAACGTCTTTTACATTGCGCGCAAACTCAAAGGCGCAGACACGGCGAGACAGGCGGTCGTCGAACTGCTCGCTGCATTGCGCATCTGCCCGCTTGATCAAGCAACGCTGGAGATGGCGCTGACGCTGCCTTTCAGCGACTATGAAGATGCGGTTCAACTGGCCAGCGCTATAGCTAATCATCTCGATGTGCTCATCACGCGCAATCTTGAAGATTACAAGAATGCCGCGCTGCCAGTATTCAGCCCATCGGAATTTCTCGCGCGCCTGTAATTAAGGCACCGCCGCAGGGTCTTGCAATAAAGTAACTCTCGTACTCTCAGGAGACCGATATGAGCAAGCTGAAAGAGCAAGTTGCGATTATCACCGGCGCGTCGGCGGGCATCGGCGAAGCGACGGCAAGAATGCTGGCGCGCGGGGGCGCCATCGTCGTGCTCGTGGCGCGGCGCAAAGAGCGGCTCGATGGCTTGAAAGATGAGATTGAACGAGCCGGCGGGCGGGCGCTGGCGATTGCCGCAGATGTAACCGACGCGATAGACCGCGAGCGCATCGTCAGCCAAACGCTCGCCGCCTTCGGTCGCATCGACGCGCTCGTCAACAATGCCGGTTACGGTCAGCGCGGCCCTATCGAATTGGTGCCGGTCGAAGCCATACGCGAAAACTTCGAGACCAATCTCTTCTCGCTCATTGCCCTCACGCAACTCGTTATTCCTATCCTCAGACGGCAGGCGAGCGGACGCATCGTCAACATCAGTTCGATTGCCGGGCGTATCGCGCGTCCGTTGTCGTCCGTCTACGATGCCACGAAACACGCTCTGGAAGCCATTTCCGATGGCCTGCGCGGCGAGCTTGCGCCCTTCGGCATCAAAGTCGTCATCATCGAGCCGGGCTTCATCATGACGGAATTTTTGGGCGTCGCCAATGAGCGCGCTCGCGAGGTGATCGAACAGGACAGCCCATACAAACCGTTCTTCGAGGGCTTTGCCGAAGGCTATCAGCGCATACGCAAGATGGCGGGCCATCCCGACGACATTGCCGAGTTGGTGGTCAAAGCCCTGGCGCTCGACCGCCCGCGCCCGCGCTACGCTGCGCCGCGCCATGCGCGATTGGCCCTCGTGCTCAAACGTTTGCTGCCTGAGCGCCTGTTCGATTGGTTGATCGCCAAACAGTCGGGCGTTGATACAAAAAAACTACAAGCGCGCCTGCAATCGCGGGCGGCAGGCAAGTGAATGACTGACGAACTCGCCAACCGCACGTCGGAACTGCGCTCTGCCGAAGAGCAGGTCGAGCGGCGCAGCGCCGCCTTCAAAAAAGAGCTCGGCCTTACGGATCTTGTACTCACTCAAATTCTATTCATCGTCGGCCTTCCCTGGGTCGGCGTCGCCGCCAAGCAAGGCCCTTCGCATGTCATCTTGTGGCTTCTCGCCATGGTCTTCTTCTACGTTCCCTCGGCGGTCGTGGTGATCTATCTCAACCGCATCATGCCGCTCGAAGGCGGACTCTATCAATGGGCCAAGCTCGGCTTCAACGAATTGATCGGATTTCTTGTCGCCTGGAACCTCTGGCTGTTTGCCATTTTGAACACCTCTGAGATTGGCCTGCAAGTCACACAATACATCCGCTATATCATTGGGCCGAGCGGCGAGTGGCTGACCGCCAGCAAGTGGTTTATCGGGTTGGTGAGTTCGGCGACTATCGGTCTGCTTGTCTTATTGGCAACCGTAGGACTCAGCCTCGGCAAGTGGGTTCATAAGGCTGGCGGTGTGTTGATGCTCATCGTGTTTGCCGCGCTGCTTATCCTTCCTTTGCTTAACCGTGCGGGCGGCTCTTTAGCCAATTACCATCCGCTCAGGACTGAGATGCCTGTGCTGTCGCTCATGAGCTTTAACTTGCTTGGCAAGATGGGATTTGGCGCGCTCGGCGGATTTGAGTATGTGGCAATACATGCAGGAGAATGCCGCGATCCAGTGCGTGCGATCAGTCGCTCGGTCGCGCTTGCCGCACCCATCATCGCCGTGATGTTTATCCTCGGCACGAATTCCGTGCTGACGCTGATCCCGCAAAGCGAGATCGATCTGATTGCCCCCATCCCGCAGGTATTGAGCGAAGGCTTTCGCTCGCTCAGTTTCGCGGCGGCTGTCGTGCCAATCACTATTCTTGCCATGCTATGCATACGCGTGGCGCAATCGAGTGTCATGTTTAACGGCAATACACGACTGCCCATGGTGGCGGGTTGGGACGGGCTGCTGCCGTATTGGTTCAGCCGGCTGCACGCCCGGTATAGGACGCCGGTCAATTCGATCCTCTTTGTCGGTTCCGCTACGCTCGTGCTGGGCGTGATGGGATTGATTGGCGTCGGAAAGCAAGAAGCCTTTCAGTTATTGTGGAATGCGTCGGGACTCTTCTACGCGCTGACTTATCTTGCCATGTTTGCCCTGCCGCTCATCGGCCTGAGAGGCGTCAATTCGCCCCGGCCAATCTGGCTGAAGGCATGCGCGTTGTCCGGCTGCTTGATGACCCTTCTCTACATAGGACTTTCAATCGTTCCTATCATCGAGGTAGAAAGCCGCTTGATTTTTGCGGTCAAAATATCGGGCTTAATTGTCATTGCAAATATTGTAGGTCTATTGATATTCCTTGAAGCGGGAAGACGTCGCCGCGCCCGGTCGGTTTCATCGTCAACTGCGAATTCACTATGACCCTCTGACCTGAGCAAGCGGCATTGCGGGCTTTCCCGCAACGTTTGGGGAACTTTCCGCAATCCACGGCTTTAATCAGATCGTTCCGCGCCCATTTATCTCCGGCCCTTTTATTGCTCTGACACTTTGCGTATATCCTGGCCTGCGCCTTCGGAAAGGGTTGAGCCGTCGCCAGGTTGATCATCAGTCACGCGACATTGAGAGGGTGTATGCGTTCACCGCACGGTCTCGACATCGTTGAACATTGCGCCGCTTGCCAACTCCGCGGGCCCGGCTATTTTTGCGACTTTCCCGAAGATTTGCTGAACGCCTTTGAGGCGCTCAAGTATTCCATTCTCTTTCCGAAAGGCGCGCTGCTGTTTGTCGAAGGGCAAGCCCCGCGCGGCATCTTGATGATTTGCGCAGGCCGCGTCAAGCTTTCAGACTGCTCAAGCGAAGGCAAATCGCTGATCACGCGAATCGCCGAGCCGGGCGAAGTGCTCGGACTCAGCGCGACGATTTCAGGAAGGCCATACATGGCCACCGCCGAAACGCTCTCTCCTTGCCAGGTCAATTTCATCAAGCGGGAAGACTTCATGCGCTTTCTATCCGAACATCATCTGGCCTGTCTCAGAGTCGCCGAACATCTCAGCAACACTTGCTATGTCGCCAATGAACAGGTGCGCTCGCTGGGGCTTTCGCATACGGCGGCTGAAAAGCTGGCCAGGCTGATCCTCGAATGGTGCGCCCGCGACGGCAAACCGTCTGATCGCGGCATTCAGTTGAAGCTGACGCTGACGCACGAAGAGATCGCTCAAATGATCGGTTCATCGCGCGAGACGGTCACACGGCTGCTCAGTGATTTTAAGCGCAAGCAACTGCTCTATGTGAAAGGATCAACCTTCATCGTCCGCAATCAGGCGGCATTGGCGGCGCTGGTCAGTCTTTAACACGAGTTCAGACAACCCTGCTAACTTCCTCCACACCCACAAGATGCTGTGACGGCGGTCACCGCCTGACGTGACCGCCGTCCTGGCTTTTCCACCCGATAATCGATCATCATAGCGCCAGGTGCGGCGCTCTGGCGCGGCTGCGCCGAGTGAATCGAGTCTCGCCGCTTAAGGGCTGGCCGGTAAAGGAACAGGTGTAGAAGTGATTTTCGTCACAGGAGAAAAGCATATCGCAACGGTGCGTGCCGCGTTAGCCGGTGAAGGCTCGCCTGCCAATTCGCAAGCGTCCGCGCAGGCGTTGAGGAGCGCCGCCTTGATCGGCTACACCGCAGCCGTCCAAAGGCTGCTCGACGGCGGCGCGGATGTCAATGCTATGGACCATAATGGCTGGACACCGCTGATGGAAGCGGTCTTCACAGGCCACGCCGAGACGATTCACGCACTGCTCGACGGTGGCGCGGACGTCAATACCAAAGATCAGGCCGGCTGGACGCCATTAGGCGAGCAGCCGCTGGCTGTCCTCGTCTGTGAAACGCCTCTGGAGCATGCCAATCGCCATGAGGATTGGCGAAAGCAGGTTATTGAAATCGTGCGCGATGCCGCCGGCCAGCGTGCCGATACTTTCCATTCGCTGGGCGCGCAGGAACTGCGATTCGATCTTTCGCTTTTCGGACACATCGGTGTTGATGGCCAGCACCGACTTGGGATTGCCACGGTCGTCGCGCACCAGCGTCCAACGGCTTTCGGCAATAATCTCCCTGCCGTCTTTAGTCAAATGTCGGAGTTCGCCCTCCCACGCCCCTTCGTCAAGCACGCATTGCTTCGCCTTGTTATATTGATCCAGGTGTCCTTTATAAATCATCTCTCGTATGTTCTTGCCGATGACTTCAGATGACGGCCAGCCATAGATGCGCTCGGCGCTCTTGTTCCAGAACAGAATGTGATCTTCCAGGTCGCGCACGAGGATGGCATCGCGCGCGCTATCGAGTAAGGTCGCCTGCTCGCGCAGTTGCTCTTCGGCGCGCTTGCGCTCGGTGATGTCATTGCGAATCGCCACGTACTGATAGGGTTTGCCCTGCTCGTTTAAGAAAGGAACGATGGTCGTGTCTACCCAATAAATCGAGCCGTCCTTGGCGCGATTCTTCAACTCGCCTTTCCATACTTTGCCATTGGCGATGGTGACCCACAACTCTCTGATAAACGCTTTCGGATGGTAGGCGGAGTTGATGATTCGGTGATCCTGGCCAAGCAATTCTTCTCTGGAATACTTGGAAATCTCGCAGAATTTGTCGTTGACGTATTTGATGATGCCGGACTGGTCGGTGATCGCCACGATAGATGATTCATCAAGCGCGAACTTGATGTCGGCAAGCTCTTTCAAGGTTCTCTGCAATGCAGTTTCTTTATCAAAGGAGATAACCATTCGCTTAACCAGCTTTGTCTTTCGGTGATCTTTGATCCGCTGTATGGTCGAGCGACGACCTGTAAGCCAGCCCATGGTACAAATCTGCGATGGCTTGCACAAGCAGGAGATCGCCTATAGCGGTTTTCAAATCGGTTTAGCATGTAGGGGCGACCCTCTGTGGTCGCCCCAGTGTACGCAAGCGCAGTCTGGGGAGGCCACAGAGGGCCTCCCCTACATGATTGCGGCTTTATCCAATTGATATCTGCTCTAAGCGAATGGCGAATGGTCAATTGTGAGATTGACTCGCCGCACAAGTCATTGACTTGTGCGGCGAGCCCGAATGAGCGATCAACGACAATCAAGCACAGGTTTACTTTTCGCCAACCCCGGTCATCTCGTCGATGCGAATGCGAAACAGAATGACCGAAGATTGGCCGTCATGCACCGGCACGGATTCGACCGGCGTGAGATGCGGGAAACGCGCCAGCAAACGGCGCATGGCCCTGCGGCGCTCACCATTGTCGCTGACCTCTTCGTAGCATCCGAAGGCGATGGCGCTGCGCCAGTGGTAGGCATCTTGTATGTCATCAACCTGAAGACAGACACGCGGGTTGGCGCGCAAGGCTTTGATCTTGCGCCCCGGCAGCGAGTGAACATAGATGCTGTCTTCGTGAAAACGTAGTTGACCGGAACGACATATGGCCCGCCGTCAACGACACAGCCCAGCCGCCCTATAGGCGCTTCGTTGAGCAATGCCCGCGTTTCATCCTGGTTTAAAGAACTGAGCAAGGTGACCTCTCAAAATTCCCGCCTGGCCGTTCACAGCGATGACTGCGCGGCAGCCATTTGGCTGTGGACAATCTCAACCGAGCACTTCGCATGCGAAGCCACCGCCTGCGACACCGAACCGAGCAGCAGGCGTTTGAAACCACTGTAGCCATGCGAGCCGACGACGATCAGGTTCGCACCCCAGTGCCCGGCTTCATCAAGGATGACGCGCTGGGCATAGCCTTTATGAATCTCCTTGGTGATCTTAAGCGACGGCGTGGCGGCTTCCTTGAAGCGCGACACGGCGCGATCAAGCGCGGCTTGCGCCTGTTCGGTGGCGGCCTGCTCGGTGGCGTCCCAGTAGTTGTCAGGCATTACCCAGTTTTCGGTCATTATCGTCGCCAGCGGCTCAATGACCGAGATGATTTTGACTTCGGCATCGGCGGGCCAGGGCCGCTCAACGACCTCTTCCACCGCCGCATCGCTGAATGATGAACCATCAATTGCCAGCAGTATTTTCATAGCGAACCTCCTTTTTGAAATTGCAAATCGGCCATCTTAAACCTTGCCCTTAAACGACTGCGGCCACCGGCGTCGGGACGGCTGGCTTTAAGGGTCGTGCGATTAAGATGGGGCAGGAAGCCTGCCGCAGCACGCGGTCGGCATTCGAGCCGAACAGGGCTTGCATACCGAAACCCGTGCCACTCGCGCCCATGCAGATCAGATCGATGTTTTGCTCTTCAGCATAGGAGAGTGTTTCTCTGTAAGGCTGGCCTTTGCGCACCGCGTGTTTGATCTTGCACATCAAGTGCGCTTCATCAGTCACCGCGAGGCTCAAGCGGCTGGCGATTTCATTAAACGAGGTGTCGACGCCATAGGACAGGAAAGCCATTTCGGGCGTCTCCGGTCTGGCCCTGGGCGGCAATACGTGAATCAGGTGAAGCTCGGCTTGATACTCTTGCGCAAGCGAAAGCGCGTAGGCTAGCGCCAGTTCCGAATCGCTTGAAAAGTCATAAGCCACGAGCACGCGCTGCAAGCCGACTTTACCAGTCGTTCCGCCTGCCCATTGCTGTTCGTGCTGGTGCGTGACCAGCACAGGACAAGGCGCTGTGCGACAGACGGACTCGGCGGTAGAACCAAGCAAAGCGGCGGCGTAAGGCCGCCGGCGCGAGCGCATCACGATCAAATCAATTCGCCGGTTAGCGGCCTCTCGCGTGATAGCGATTTGCGGGTCGCCTTCCGTGACGATGATCTCTGTTGCAAACCTCGCCGGTGCAGAACGACCTATATGCTTTTTAATGGCGTGCTCAAGAATCTCACCGATTCGGAACCGCTCTATCGCATTCGCCGCTTCATGGTTGCCTATACAATGCAGAATGCTCAACTTCGCGTCATAGCTCCGGGTCAGCACAATGGCGTAGCGCAAGGCTTCGTCGGAATCGGGGGTTAAGCCAATCGGACAGAGGATGCGCCGAAAGCTGATGCGATGATTAGTAGGCATAGAGTATTACGCGGCTACAGAGACCGGCGCGCTCCTTTCACCTTTGTCGAGAGCAACGTCTGTGCCGTCCAGAAATGGTTGGAATTTGCCACGCCACCCATTCCGGTTGTGGAATATGACCAGTCAGGCAGCGAATAATTGCGCACTAAGTGAGAGGTGAGGAGGGGAGACGCGGAGACGCGGCGACGCGGCGATTGGGGGTGTGGGGGAGTGGGGAAGTGAAGGAGTAGGGGAGTGGGAGAAGGGGAGCGAAGAAGAATCCTTGTTGCTCCGCTTCACCTTCTCTCTTTCGCCGCGTCGCCGCGTCGCCGCGTCTCCCCTCTTCCCGTCGCCGTGTCACCGTGTCGCCGCGTTGCCGCTGGCTTCTTCAAGTTTTTTCAGCCGGTAACGAAGCTGGTCACGGGAGATGCCTAAAAGTTCGGCGGCGCGCGTCTGATTACCCGCGCTGTGCTCAAGCGCCTGTCGCACCAGCGACATCTCCAGATCATCTAGAACAATTCCCTCGGCTGGCAGGCGAAAGCTGGCCGGCGATGATTCGCCGCGCGCTGCTTGCGCTGCGAGAGCGCTTGCTCGCGTGCCTTTGTCATCAGGCGTGAGGCCGCGCGGCAAGTAGGCAGGCGTGATCAGGTCGCTGTCTTCGAGGATCATCACGCGCTCAATCACATTGCGCAACTCGCGGACGTTGCCAGGCCAATTGTAGTGGCGAAAGATTTCCGCGACTTCCAGGCTGAGGCCGCGAACGCGGCGGCGCAGGCGTTCGTTGAAGTGCGCGATGTAGTGCTCGGCAAGCCTTATCACATCATCGCTGCGTTCGCGCAAGGCTGGAATGTCTATCTGAATGACCGACAGCCTGTAGTAGAGATCGAGGCGGAAACGACCGGCTTCGCTTTCCGTTTTGAGGTCGCGGTTCGATGCCGCGATCACGCGCATCGAGCGCAATGTCCTTGAGTCCGCCGACGCGCCGGAAAGCGCCTTCTTCCAGAACGCGCAGCAGCTTTGCCTGCAAACTGAGTTCTAGCTCGCCTATCTCATCAAGGAAGATCGTGCCGCCTTCTGCCTGTTCAAGCAGTCCTTCTTTACGCGCCTTGGCGTCAGTGAACGCGCCTTTCTCATAGCCGAACAACTCGCTTTCGATGAGGTTTGCCGGAATCGCGGCGCAGTTGATCGCAATGAATGGCGACTCGGCGCGACGCGATCTGTAGTGAATGGCTTTGACGACCATGTCTTTGCCGGTGCCCGATTCGCCCTGCAGCAGAACCGAAGAGACTTCGCTTTCGGCCACCTTGCGCGCCAGTTGAAACATCTCGCGCATACCGGGCGAATCGCCGACGATCTGGTCGAAGCTGAACTCACGCGCGCGCTCACGGCGAATGGAGCGCACTTCCTTGCGCAACGATTGCGCTTCGATGCCGTTGCGAATCGTCACCTGAAGTTCTTCGAGGTTGATTGGCTTGCCGATGAAGTCGTAAGCGCCGCCGCGCAAGGCGGCGATGGTGTCAGAAACCTGCACGTTGCCGGTAATCATAATGACGACGGCCTCGGGCTGGCGGCGCTTGATTTCGCGCAAGATATCCAGGCCAGAGCCATCGGGCAAGTTGACGTCCAGTAGCACCGCCGCTGGCTGTTCCGTGTCAAACACCGCGAGCGCCGTCGCCCCCGTGCTCGCCTCAACCGAAGCGTAATTCCAACTGCGCAGCGCTTCCGTGAGCGCCCAGCGCATCAACTGCTCATCATCTACGATAAGAATTTTTTCCTTGGCCATGGCCTTTAACCCGCGTAAGTATATACCTGTTCTTGCGCAAACGCCGCAAGCGCCGCTTCGCTCAGAATGGTCAGACGACGGACTTCAGAGTTGCCGAAGGCCGCCGCGCCCAAAGCCGCGCTTGAAATCCCGGCATCCAGCCGTTAGCATTTCTCTTTCTCATCATGGCAAAGACATCTATTCATCTCCGCATGTCAAAACGTGCGCGCCATCTGCTGGTCGTCCTGGCGGCGACCTGGCTGGCCGCGCCGTTTGTTCCAATTGTGCTGGCCGCACCGCAGAGCGCGCCGCTGGTGTTCATGAATCTGACGCGCCGCGACTTTGGCGATGTGTTCGCGGGCGAAGATATCGAGCAGTCCTTTCCTGTCCGCAATGACGGCGATGCGCCGCTCGAGATAGAAAACAAATCGCTCACCGGGCAGGCTGCGCCATCGCGCTCACCCCGACTGATGCGGGCGAGCGCTTTTCAAGCCGGTAGCCTACCCGGCCATATGCCAATGACTGCGGCGCTGCGCATGGCCGCGCCGAGCTGATGCACACATATGGACTTTTATTTCGATAAAGTCCTTCAACCTGGTCAGGTTGGCGTCATCCGCGTCCGTATTCCAACCGAGGAGCTTGCGCCCGGCCTCTTCGAGCGCACTTACGAGTTGCAAACCAATGACCCGAAGCATCGGCTTATCAAGGTGACGATAACGGCGACGATCAAGCCGCTGCCGGCCTTCGCCAAACGCATCAGCAATGCCGACATCGAGCACGGCGAAAAAGTCGGCGCCTTCATCGTCTGGCCCGCCGCGCGCCCCAGAGTCACGCTTGAAAAAGGCGAGCGACTGCCGATCTCTTTGAGAATCCGGCCCGCCGCGCCGGACCAGAGCATCAAGCTCGCCGCCCAATCCGACAGCTTCACGCTGACGCGCGAAACCAATGGCAGCGGCTATATGGTGAATATTACAGTCGAGCCGCCTGCCGATGCGCCGTCGCGCGTGCTGCCGCTGGTCGTCCAGGCCGAAAGCGGCGACGAGTTGAAATTGCAGGTGACGGTGAGTTCCCTGGCAGAGAACTTGATCGTCACGCCGCCACAGTTGGATTTCGGCGAGGTGGCGCTTGCGAAATTGCAGAGCGGCGCAACCGTCATGAGCCGGCTCGGCATACGCAAGCTGGTCGGCACCTTCCAGATCAAATCGCTGGCCTCGTCGCTGGACTTCTTGCAGGTGGAATCGGAGACCCTGGTTGACGGCAGCAACTACCTGATACGCATTCGCTTCGATCCCGCGAAGCTGCCAAAAGCCGCGACCTACATCGGCACTCTACGCATTGAGACGACCGACGCCGCCCGTCCGCATCTGGAAGTGCCGATCAAGTTGGTGGTGACAAAGTAGACAGGAAGCAGTAGGCAGTAGGCAGTTAAAACATCAACACAAACACAGAAGGCAGCAGGCGATGATTCATAGATCACCGACCGGCTGCCTTCACTGTTTCCTAACTGCCTCCTGCCTACTGCCTACTGCTTCCTGCTTCTGCGGCTCGCTGCTTTCTTCTCGTCCTTCCAGGCGTTCGAGGCGGCGGCGCAGGGTGTCGACGCGGGCGCGCAACCCGGTGACTTGCGCCTGCAAGTCGCCGATGCGCTGTTGGATCTGTTGTTGTTGATTGCGTGTGTCATCAAGGGCGCGCTGGTATTCGGTACGCAACGCGGCTTCACCCTCGTCGCGCCGCAGAAAGCCACGCATGGTGACCTCCTGCTGAATGTTCTTCTGCCGTCGCAGAATGTCGGCCTCGCGCGCGTCCAGTTCGATTTTGCGCTGCGTCGCTTGATCGAGCTTGTCTTCGATCTTCGCCAGCCGCTCTTCAGATAGCAGCAACTCAATCGCCAGCGAATTGCGTTCGGTCGCGCGCCGCAGCAGCTTGATCTCAGCATTGAGCGAATCAATTTCTGCTGTGAGGCTGCTGAGGACGCGCCGCATCTGCTCTTCAGAAGTCGGGGCTTCAACCGGCGCTTCGGTCTTTGGCAATGGCTCAACACCAGGTTTTTGCGCCGGGCGGGACGGGCGCGGCTTAGCCGGCGGAGCGGTCGGTTCCTGCGCCGCACCGGCGACGGAAAGCCATGCCGTGGCAATCACTGAAAGAAAAATGGCGATCAACGTTCGCTTCATGGCTACATCTCCTTTGCGGTGACAATCGTATTAAGCCCCTTTCGCCCGCGTTCGTTCCATTTTTTGCATGGCTTTCAGACCGCGAGAGCGAATCGATAAAAGCGATAGCGCAATCGGTCAGATCACGTTACATCCAGGTATTCAATTGTAAACTACTTCAGACGCATTTGCCTTGGATCAGGCGCAAGGGCGACGACCGGGCGGTGATTCGCAGCAATCGAAAACAGCGGCAGCCAACAACCGGTTATTCACACTGCCTGTGTCAGCTTCGTTCAGCGCGCCTCGTCAACACGCGCCACGAAAGGAGCGTTGACGATGCATGCAGCCGATGATAGATTTCGAGCCACGATGAAGGACACGGACGATGATGAGAGTGAGCGACGCTTCAAAGGGCCGGGCGGCACGCCAGGCGGCGTCGGCATGTTTTTGTTCGGGCTGGCGTTGGCAATCGCCGGCGGCTACCTGATTATGAATCAAGTGCAGGTGACGAGCGGTTACTGGCAATGGTGGGGGCCGAACACCTTCGGGCTGACATTATTGCCGCTGGTCATCGGCATCGGGCTGTTGTTCTTCAATGGTAAATCCATCGCCGGCTGGCTGCTGGCGGGCGGCGGCGCGGTGATTATCTTCGTCGGCATTCTCTCGAACCTGCAAATTTACTTTCAGCAGACCAGCCTGTTCAACACCATATTAATGCTGACGCTGTTTGCCGCCGGGCTTGGCCTGATGGCGCGCGCCCTCAAGCGTTCTTGAACGATGATCAAGTTACAGGTAAACGATCAATCATGTAGGGGCGGCCCTCTGTGGCCGCCCCAGTTTGGTAAACGGGTTTATTTGAAGTTCCTCGTATTTCACGCTGGGGCGACCAGAGACGGTTGCCCCTACATGGTCGCGTGCCGTGTCGCGTTATGCGCGATGATCTTTTGCAGCCTCGCGCTTTCAAGCGAAGCGCGCTTGCTGAAAAAATCGTCGCTCAATGACGCGCAGAAAAAGATTGTCGAGCTTATCGCAACGAGCGGCGCAGAAACCGTGGCGGTCGCCTTCTACGATCTCGCCAGCGGCAGAGAACTACTCATCAACCCCGACATCAGCTTTCACGCCGCCAGCACTATGAAGGTGCCTGTGATGATGGAAATCTACGCCCAGGCGGCGGCGGGCAAGCTCGCGCTCGATGAGCGTCTGCCGATCAAGAACGATTTTCTAAGCATCGCCGATGGCAGCCACTTTTCGGTTTCTGCCAATGACGACAGCGAGCAGTCGCTCTATAAAAGAATCGGCGAGACCGCAACCATCCGCGAGTTGATGCGCCTGATGATTATCGCCAGCAGCAACCTGGCGACCAACATGTTGATTGAGCGCGTGACGCCGGCGCGGGTTATGGGATTGATGCGCGAGATTGGCGCGCGAAACATCCGCGTGCGGCGCGGCGTCGAAGACGGCAAGGCTTACGAGCGCGGCCTGAACAATACGACGACGGCGCGCGACCTGATGATCATCCTGCGCCGCATCGCCGCAGGCCGCGCCGTGTCGAAGCCCTCATCCGATGAAATGATTCGCGTCATGCTCGATCAGCAATTCAACGAAAGCATCCCTGCGGGCCTGCCCAAAGACGCCCGCGTTGCGCACAAGACCGGCTCGATCACCAAGATCAATCATGATGCCGCCATCATCTTCCTGCCCAACCGCCAACCTTACGTGCTGGTCGTGCTGACGCGCGGCCTCAGCGACGAAGCCCGCGCTCACAGGCTCATCGAAGACATCTCGCGGACGATTTATGAATCAGTAGGCAGGAAGCAGGGTGAGAAAATGATGAACGATGAACGATGAATGATGAATGAGGGAGGAAACAGATGTGGGATTGTCTATTGATAATCCGGCTTCCTTTTCCTCTTTAGCTCATCATTCATCATTCATCATTCATCATTTTGCCTCACTGCCTTCTTGCTCTGTCAGACAATCAATTGCGCCTCCGTCAACCAAACTGGGCTTTGGCGCGAAGAAAGCTCAATGTTAGAATGCGCACGCCGGAGATACACAAATCACAGGTTCTCAAGAGTGCGCGCATGACGAACAGCACAGCGGCTGGAACGGAGATTGACGAACGCAGGCTCGATGAACTGAGCGACGAGGAACTGGTTGATCGCTTCCTCGTCGACCAGAAGACCGAGCGCGAGCGCGCGCACCTCTGTTTCGAGGTGTTGATCGCCCGCTATCGCGGCTTGATCAATCACGTCGTTCGCTATTCGCAGTATCGCTATCCCGAATGGGATGCAGCGGACGACGTGGTGTCGCGGGCTATCTACAAAATCTATCGCGGCCTGCGGCTGTGGCGCAGAGAAGGGAAGCTGTCGAGCTTCATCGCGCGCATCACACAGAGCGAGATGATTGACACGATTCGCCGCGTCCGCCGCGACAAATCGTGGACGCCGCGCCCGGCGGCTGATCCCGATGCGGACGAACCGTCGGAAGTCGAACGAACGCCCGCGCGGACGCTGTCGCCCGAAGCCGAAGCGATTCGCAGCGAGCAGCGCCAAATCGTCGATCAATTGCTCGGCGATGTCTGCCGCGACTGGAAGGATTCGGTGATCGTCAACGACTACATCATCCTGGGTCGCGGCGCGATGGAGATAGCCGACGAGTTCGGCATGTCGGAAGATTTGGTTTATCAACGCGCGCATCGCTTGAAAGAGCGCTTGAAGAAATGGCTCGACGGGCACGGCTTCACGTCGGCAGATGCGGTGCTGGGCGGCGCGAGAAAGAAAAAAACATGAGCGCAAAGTTGAATCATTGAATCAAAGGAAGTAACGCATTCGCCCGTGTGAATGTGAGCAGGCAGGTGACATCATGGCACGAAAGTCAGCGCATCCCGATAGAAAGTTGTTCGATTACCTGAACGGCGCGGTGAGTGACGCGGCGCGGCAACAGGTCGAGCAACATCTGGCCGACTGCGCCGACTGCGCCGCGATTGCCGGCCTGGTGCGCGCGCTGAAGCACGGCGTTGCCGATTCGCAAGCGACCTCATCCGCGCCATCCGAACAGATCACGCATTCCGCATCGCGCATCACTGAGGATGAGCATCCCGATGTCGCGGCGCTGGCATCGTTCTTCCATAACAAGTCGCCGCGCAAACGCGATGCGCAGGTTGCCGCGCACGTCGCGCAGTGTCGCCATTGTGCTGCGGAGATGGCTTTGTATGCGCAGGCCGAGGGCGCGGCGCTGGCTTACGAAGCGACATCGGCGGAAGCCAGTGCGGTGCCTGCGGCGGCGTGGGAGATGATTGGTGAATGGGAAGAGAGCGCCTTTGCCCGTCCGAAGCCCGCCAGCGAAGCCGTGAACCATGAGCTGCTGGCGAAACTCACCAATGCATTGCGCGAGCAACGCCGGCAAGCCGACAGCCTGACGAGCGAAGACGCCGTGCAGGTAACGGTGATTGATCGCAAAGGCCGCGTGCGCGGCGTCGAGATGTTCAAGCAAGACACCGATGCCGAGGGCGCAAGCATCCTGCGACACGCCGAAGCCTCAGAGCAATTCGACGCCAAGCCTGTGCACGTCCTGCTCGACTTCGGTAATGAGAATCACGTCATCTTATCGGAGCGCATCGAGCGCGACACCTTGCGCATCAAGCAGCCCGTCCGTCAAACCAAACCGCTGCGCGCTGATTATTTCATCATCGAAGACTGAAGAGGTGACAAGTGACGAGTGACAAGTGACAAGACCAAATGGGGATGCGCATCTGCCTCTTGTCACTTGTCACTGTTTACTTGTCACCGTCTTGCCAGTAATGATTCTTTCAATCGAGTAGATGGGTTTGCCCTGCGATTCAAAGTAGGTGCGGCTCAACATCTCGCCGATCAGGCCAGACGAAATTAACTGCACGCCTGCCAGAATCAACACCGCGCCCAGCAGCATCAACGGGCCATGCTGTTCAAGAATGTCCGTGCCATAGATGACTTTCTTCACCAGCATCCAGAACATAATCAACATTCCCGTCATCGTGCTCAACAAACCGAGCGGCCCGAAGAAGTGCAGCGGGCGCGTGACGTACTTTAACAGGAAGCGAATCGTCAGCAGATCGAACAACACGCGAATCGTTCGCGACAGGCCATAATGCGAACGCCCGCCGGGTCGCTCGATGTTTTTAATCGGCACCTCAACAATCGTCGCGCCGTTCCAGGAGGCCAGCGCCGGAATGAAGCGATGCATTTCGCCGTAGAGCTTGATCTGCTTGATGGTGTCCTTGCGATAGACTTTGAAGGTCGTGCCGAAGTCGTGAATATCAATGCCCGATAGTTTCGCCATCAGCCAGTTAGCGATGCGCGACGGCAGGCGGCGCAGCAGGAAATTATCGACGCGCTTCTTGCGCCAGCCGCTGACAATGTCGCAGCCGGTCTTTTCAAACACCGCCAGCATCTGCGGAATCTCCGCCGGGTCGTGTTGCAGGTCGCCGTCCATCGAGATGATCACATCGCCTTCGGCGTAATCAAAGCCGGCGGCGAGCGCGACGGTCTGGCCGTAGTTGCGCTTCAAGCGAATGACGACGACGCGCGGGTCGAGGCTGGCAATCTCTTTCAATGCCGCCATCGTGCGGTCTGTGCTGTGGTCGTCGATGAAGATGAATTCGACCGGCTCGAAGCGATTCGTCATGGCTTCGGACAATCGCTGATGCAGTTCGCGCACGCTCTCTTCTTCGTTGTGAAACGGCACGACGACGGAATAACTGGGGGCTTCGACTTCGCTTTCAAACATGCTCGGCAAACTCCTCGTAGTTGATTAGCCGCACGGCCTGCGCCTCGACCGCGCGGCGCACGCTTTCATCCATCAACGCTTCAAGCTCGCGCTGGCGCTGGCGCTTGAGGCGCGTCGCCGCCAGTTCCAGTTCCTCATCATATACGCCCGGATGGCACATCAATTCGGTGGCGCCGTCCTCCAGGTGTTCGATGACGCACCGCAACGCTTCGCCATCGAGCAGGCCCGTCAAGCGCACGCCGCAGAAAAAATCCGGCGCTCGCAAACCGTGCTGGCGGGCGATGCGGTGAAAAGCGCGGGCGCGCGGCGCAACCGTAGCCGACATCACATATTGCTTCAAATAGACGCCGCGTCGCGCACGGGCCGCCAGTCCAGTTATAACCGGCGCGCGCCAACTTTCAAACGGATTGCGCACGGCGCGGATATTGAACGCCTCGGCGACGCGCGCCAGCGCCGTCATCACCAGGGGCTGTGTGTGCGAATGCTTGTGCGAGTCGAGATGCGTCGGCGCGATGCCGGCGGCGACCAACCGCTCGACCTGTGCGCCAAACTCGCGCTCAAGGTGCTCGACTCGCACCCTGCCGCGCGCCAGTAATTTAATCAAATCCGTGAGCCTGCGCGGCAATAAGCCATTCATATCAACGAGTGACGGAATCTCAGAAGGAGGCGCGACCGGGCGACCGCCGACGGCGACCAGATGGCAGCCGACGCCAAGCCGTGGATTGGCAAGCCCCATCTCAACCGCTTCATCGAAGGCGTCGCCATTGGCCATCAGCGTCGCGCTGGTGAGAATGCCGCTGTTGAAGGCGCGCAGGATGCCTGCATTGACGCCGCGCGTAAAGCCGAAGTCGTCCGCATTGACTATGAGGCGTTTCATAGAAACAGGGGTCAGGGGCCAGGGGCCAGGGGCCTGTCGGCAACCGACGAGCCTTGCTGGCCCCCGACCCAGTAGACTCGCGCAGCAGTCGCGCCGTAGTAATCGCTCGATTGGACGACGGGAAAGGTGCGCTCAATGAATTGGTAATCGTCGCGATTCTCGAAATAGACGCGGCCCGGTTGCAGCAGCACGTAATCGGGCGCGCGGTCATTCAAGCTGAAGCCCGGCTGCGACATGATTTCCACCTGAATGTCGGGCCGCTGGTAGCGCTGCAAATAATATTCGACGACGCCGGGAATCTCTGTCGCCAGCCGCGCTCCCACAGGGGCGCTGTCGGCAATATAGCGAATGCTCTCTCTCGCTCCCAGATCATAAAATTCGTCGTGCGGGAAAAAGTAACCGGCGCGATTGCCGCCAAACGCGTTCAGATAAAGATTCGGATATGGCAGACTGCGCAGCATGGTGATCGCCGGCGTAATGAGGAATACAATGGCGAGCGCGGCGGCGGCGACGACGCGCGCCTGCGGCGAGAGCGTGAATCGCTGCATCGATGAAGTCAGCCAGCGCCACATCACCAGGATGCCGATGGCGGCGGTCATATAAACCAGCGGCATCAGCGACAGCGTGTAGCGCAGGAACTTCGTGCCGATCAGCGACATCGGCAATAACCAGAAGATGAGCATCACGCGCAGGAACAGATAACCGCGCGACGCCGGATAAGGGCCGCGATGGCGGAAGATTTCAAACAGGCCGACGCTGAAAGCCAGCAGCACCGGCAGCGGCACTTTGACGAGCAGGAAAAGGAAGTAGAAATACCACGGATTGCCGCCCGGCGTTTGCAACACGTCGTTGATGAAGAGCTTGTCCATCACGACGTAGCCATGATGCGTCAGCATGTCTTCGTTGACGTACTTCAACAAGTAGCGCCAGGTTTGCGGCACGAAGATCGCCGGGTTGAAGACCATGAAGGCGAGCATCAGGCCGCCGAAATAACGACCCCACATGCGGCGTGTGAGCGGGCGATTGTTGCGGCTGTCGTAGCCAACCAGCGTGTAATAGAGCGAGTTCAGGCCGAAATAGTGCGGAAAGTATTTCGACGCCATCATCAGCCCGAAGGCCGCGCCCGCCAGCGCAAACAATATCTCTTGCCGGCGCGGGCCGTCCGCCCATAGCGCTTTGGCACGGCTGTAGAGATAGAAGCCGCTGAACATGAAAAAGACGAGCAACGAATCTTCTTTGCAGACGCGGCTGAACCAGACGGCGTTGATGCCGAAGGCCCATAGCAGCGCGCTGATCACGCCGGCTCTGAAACCGAGTAGCGATGTCGCGAGCAACAGCAGCGGAATCACCGTGAGCGCGCCGAACAGCACGTTCGGCAAACGCAGCGCCGCTTCTTCCGTAATTCCTAGATGCAGCATTGCGCCGAGCCCACGGTTCCATATGTTCGCCGCTTGCAGCGAGACATAGCAGAGCATCTTCATGACCATCGGGTGTTCGGCGTTGACCGTGAAGTCGCCCCGTTCGTAGGCGCGCAGCGCGAATATCTTGTTGGCTTCGTCTTCGGCAAGGCTGGCCGCGCCGAGTTGATAAGCGCGCGCTGCAAAAGCCAGCCCCACTATGCAGAAAATGACCAGCCACTTGTGGCGTTCGAGGCGGTCGAAGAGGCCAGGTCGGGTTTCTATCCGGGGCGGTTCAAATTGTGCGAAGCTGACTTCCAGATCGTCTACAGTTCGCATTCTCTGGTACTCCGGCAAAGATTCAACACGTTGTCATCCACCCCAAAAAGAGTCTTAAAGATCAGACGACGATGAAACGGGAAAGTCGGTTGGCCGGCAAGCCCAAACAGCGGCGGCCCGGCAGCGGTAAACACGCGTTCAAAATCAAGGCGTCCCCCCGGCGGTCGTTTTCGGCGAGTGATTCATTTTAGACATCTGCATGAGAAAACTCAAACCGAATGAGTGTGGCTTGCGACGCGGCTTGCGCCCGGCGCGGGCGCTCTGCAACCCTTGCCTGCGCCAGTGTTGACAAGCCAACAAAGGCCACATTATGCTTTCTGGCGCTTACGGTATTCCGGCGCTGTTTTTCATGATGAATACGGTAGGAAGTCCAGCGCGAATGCACGAGTTGGGGATATTCGCGGCATCCCGCCCTGAAGATGCAAACAGGCGAATCTAGCTAAGACATTTCGCACGCAAGAGCGCCTTTCCCCTTAGCCTTGGTGTCGCTCGGCTGGATACCGCGTTGCGCTGAAGTCCTGGCAACAGCCCCCCGTCCAATCGCGCTGTGAGTCTGGGTGTAAATCTGATTGCCGCTCAGGCGGCTTCCCCTTTGCGGGTTCAACCATTGTCGGGTGCCGTGCGCCCGCTTGAGCATGTGTTTAGTGTTGCGAATGACAGGTGCGGCAGAGCCGCACGCGAAACCCCATGCTTACCAACGGTGAGTTGTAAAAGCGATGACGATTAATTTCAAACTGAATCACCCATTGGCGCGGTTGGCGGTGTTGTTGCTGGCCTTGGCGGCGAGCACGCTGCTGGTGATGATCGTCTTTTCGCGTTTCTTCATCGGCACGCTGGCCGATGATCGCTTTTTGTTGGATCGCGATTGGCTGCTTGCCGGGGTTGCCTATTTGCCGAATTCGCCGCGCCTTCAGGCGCGGCTGGCGGAAGTCGAACTGTTTGACGGCGACCCTGATCTCAACCGCGCCGACCGTGCCGCTGCACGCGCCGTCGAGTTGTCGCCTGACGATTATCGCTGGCGGCTGATTCTCGCTTCGGTCAAGGAAGCCGAAGGCGACCGCGCCGCCGCTGAAGTAGCCTTGCGCGATGCCTTGCGACTCGCGCCCAACGACCGCGATGTGCATTATCGCCTGGCCAACGTCCTGCTCCGGCAGGGCAAGTTGGCGGCGGCCATAGACGAATTCCGCATCGCCGTCGATAAAAACCCGCAGGTGCTGCCGGTGACCCTCGATCTTCTCTGGCAGGTGACGCGCGGCAATGTCGAAGCCGTCGAAGCGGTCGCCGGCAGCGACCCGAAACGCCGCCTGCAACTGGCGCAGTTTCTCGTCCGTCAATCGCGCATCGTCGAAGCGGCAACCGTCTTCCGCAGCATTGACCGCACGGCACGCCTGGCGTCGCTGGAAAGCGCGCAGCTACTCAACGCGTTCATCGGCGCTAACCATACGGCCATCGCGCACGAGTTGTGGATGAGCCTGGTGAGCGAACCGAGCGCGCCCGCTTCGCTGATTTATAATGGCGGCTTTGAATCCGATATTCTCAAGAACTTTTCGCAATTCGACTGGACGTTCGGGCGTAGCGAGTATGCGCGTTTGAGCATTGACCGCTCGGTGGCCCATAGCGGCAGTCGTTCGCTGAAGATCGAATTCGCCGGGCGCGACACCACGACGCTCGGCGACGAAATCCGTCAGCTTGTCGTCGTGCGGCCCGGCGCACATTATCGTATTGAATGTTACATTAAAAGCGATGGGCTGACGACGCCCGAAGGGCCGCGCATCGTCGTCACAGACCGCGCCGGCGTCTGGATCGCGTCGTCTGATGCGGTGGCTGAAGGCACGAGCGATTGGCATCAGGTTTCATTCGCGTTGGCCGCGCCAACCGTCGCCGACGCGGCGTCTGCGGTTTACGTTTCCGTCAAGCGCAAACCCAAATACGCCTATGACGATCCGACCAGAGGCACGGTCTGGCTCGACGACTTCACGATGAAGGAAGAGGCTAGAGACTAGAGGCTAGGGGCTAGAGGTCAGAGGTCAGAAGACACGAAAAGAGGCGGCAGCGTGGCGTCGTGGGGCATTTAATTGCTCGTCTTTATCGGCAAGTTGCATTAAAATTCCGGCTCTGGGTGCTAGCCTCTAGTCCCTAGCCTCTAGCCTCTCGAAATTCTTATGGGCGCAATTTTAGACAGAGCGATTGCCGGCGGCATGCTCGTGGCGTTGATCTTTACGGCGCTGGCCTTCGGCGCGAATGAAGCGTGGTCGGTGGGACTGTTTGAGATGCTGATCACGCTGCTGCTGCTGCTGTGGGCCGTCAAGTCGGTTAAAGAAAAAGAAGTAAAGATTACTTTGCCGGCGGCTGTATGGCCGCTGGCGGGCTTATGCGCGCTGGGTCTGGCGCAGGCCCTGGGATTGTCGCTCGACCGCGAAGCGACGCGCGGCGCGACCGTAGCCATCTTTTTCATGCTGGCGGCGTTCATCATTGCGGCTAATTTTTTTGCGTTGCGCCAGCGTATGAGCTTGCTGGTGAACGTGCTGGTAGTTTTTGGCATGGCGCTGGCCGTCTTCGGGCTGGTGCAGTATTTTACCTTTGAAGGGAAAATCTACTGGGTGAGGCCGACGCCTTACCCGGCCGTCGGCTCGTTCCCCAATCGCAATCATTACGCCGGCTACATCGAAATGCTCGCGCCGCTGCCGTTTGCGTTGATCGCGGCGCGCGCCGTGCGTCGCCAGTCGTGGCTGTTTTACGGTTTTGCCGGCATCGTGATGGCCATCAGCGTTTTCGTATCGCTGTCGCGCGGCGGCATGATGAGCGTCGTCGCCGGCATCGCTTTTGTGGCGATGTTGAGCAACCGCGTGAAGCCGCGCCGGGCCGCCCGGCAGGTGCACGACGCCGTCCTGGCGCCTTCCCGCTGGCAGCGCGTGCTGCTGATCGGCAAGCGGCTCGGCGGCGCGGCGGTCATCGCGGCAACCATCGTCGTTGGCGTCTTCTGGATCGGCGCGGAAGGCTTGATCAACCGCGCGGCGGAATCGCTTGATGCCATGAAGGTCGAAGCCAATACGCCTGGCGAATTATTTTCGCGACAGGAAATCTGGAAGGATACCTGGAAGATGGTGCGCGCCCATCCGCTCGCGGGCAACGGGCTGGGCGCTTACAAGGCGATCTTTCCGAACTACGCGCGCCACGACGGCCTTTACGTGGTCGATTACGCGCACAATGATTATTTGCAGGCGTTGAGCGATGGCGGCATCATTGCAGGCGCGTTGGCGCTCTGGTTTATCATCCTGCTCGGTCGCGCCGTGTGGCGGGCGACGCAGTCTGAAGACCCGCTCGAAGCCGGGCTGGCGCTGGGCGGCGGCGCAGGCTTGTTTGCGCTGCTCGTGCATAGCGCGTTTGACTTCAACCTGCAAATCCCATCTAATGCGTTGTTATTCGTCTTTCTTTCGGCCATGGTCTCGCGCATTGCTGCAACCGTGAACGAGCGCAATAGCGCAGTTCAGATCGTGCGTGCCGCGCGCTTTGAAGCCGGCGGCTAGCCAACAGGAGTTTAGCGATGAGAAGTAAAACGCCATATTCGCGTCTCGGGTTGATATGTATGCTCGCCCTGGCATGTGTGGTCTTTTTTACACAGGCAGCGGCGGCACAAACCCGCCAACAGCCGAAGATTCAGCCGTCCGCGCAAGGCGGCGGCGGCGGCGAGATGAACACGACGCCGACCATACTGGTATCGACCAGCGAGGATTATCGCATCGGCCCGCGCGACGTTATCGAGATCAAGGTAGACGACGCGCCGGAACTCTCGGTCACCGCAGCCGTGAGCGCCGACGGCACTTTCTTGATGCCTTACCTCAAGCGCCTGAAAGCGGAAGGCAAGACGACTGACGGGCTCGCCAAAGAGATTGCCGACGGTCTGCGCGGCAAATACCTCAAAGACCCGAACGTCATGATCTTCGTCAAGCAGTTCAACAGCCGCGCCTTCTTCATTCTCGGCGCGGTGAAAAAGCCTGGCGTCTATCAGATCGAAGGCAAGCCGTCGCTGATCAAGCTGCTGACGATTGCCGGCGGCCCCGCCGATAATCATGGCTCGACGGCCATCATCCTGCACGAGATCAAGAAAGATACCGCCGCCGCAAGCCAACCGCCGGCTACGTCACAGCCCGCCGAGGCGGCGGTAGTTGGCGAAGACGAGCCGGTATACAGCGTCCGCACGGTCAACATCAACGCCATATTCAAGGGGCTGGGGCTGGAGAACAAAGAGGCCTATCTTGAACCGGGCGACATCATCAACGTGCTGCCGGCGGATGTCTTCTTTGTTGCCGGCGAAGTGTTTGCGCCGGGACAGTTCCCCTTGAGCGAGGGCACGACCCTGAGACAGGCGATGGCGCTGGCGCAGGGCACCACGTTTAATGCCGCCATCGGCGAGGGCATCATCTTTCGCACGGATCCGGCCACAGGCCGCCGCGATGAGATCAAGGTTGACGTCGGCGCGGTGATGAAGAACCGCCAGCCCGACATCCCGCTGGTGGCCAATGACATCGTGCTGGTTCCCAACAGCAAGACCAAGACGATTGGCAACGCCGTTCTCAAAGCGCTCGGCATGGGCGCGGCCCAGCGCGGCCCATTCATTCGATAATTTTGGATTTTGGATTGCCGATTTTGGATTAAGGGAAATGTCGGACAGTGCATGATG
>JBBWZK010000046.1:0-3697 GCA_039648975.1 Blastocatellia bacterium | reverse complement strand
GCGCACGCAAGCTAACAGCTTGCGCTACATCCAGGTTTCAGAGTAATCATTGAACTCACAAGTCGCAAACCCATGGCGAAGACGATGGCAGAGAGAGCGCCGAACTCCATGCGTTGCCGCTGCCGGGCTATGGCTCGCGTCGCTCGGACGATGAAATCAACGGGTCGTTCTGCATCATAAAATCGCGCGTCGCGTCGGGGGCGCTGAATTCATAAGGCCCGCGATGCACGACCGGCGCGTCTTCGGCAAAGTTATCCTCTGGCGGCGGCGAAGCGATGGCCCATTCCAGCGTCGTCGCTTCCCAGGGATTGGCGGTCGCTTGCGGCCCGCGCCGCCAGCTCCACACGAGATTGAATACAAAGATGAGCTGCGCGGCGATTGTAATGAAGGCCGCATAAGAGATAAACCGCGTCACCGGCACCAGCCCGGCAAGATACTGCAAGCCTTCGCCGGTCGCCGGGTTATAGTGAAAGACATAGCGTCGCGGCGCACCGGCGATGCCCATCAGGTACATCGGCAGAAAGATCGCATAGACGCCGATGAAGGTCAGCATGAAATGGATTTTGCCGAGACGTTCGCTCATTCTGCGTCCGAACATCTTCGGAAACCAGAAGTAGGTTCCGGCAAACAACGCGAAGACTGCCGCAACCCCCATGATCAAATGAAAATGCGCAACCACGAAATAGGTATCGTGCAGCGGAATGTCTATGGCCGCCTGACCGAGAAACAATCCCGTGAGGCCGCCTGAGACAAAGAGCGAAACGAAGCCGAGCGCAAACAGCATCGGCGTCGTGAAGCGCATCTGCCCGCGCCAGATGGTGCCGAGCCAGTTGAACGTCTTGACCGCCGACGGCACGCCGATGACCAGCGTCAGCAGCGAAAACGCCATCGCCGCATACGGACTCATGCCGCTCACGAACATATGATGACCCCAGATGAGAAAGCCGAGCAAGCCGATGCCAAACAGGGCTGCGACCATGGCCCGATAACCGAAGACCGGCTTGCGCGCAAAGGTCGAAAGCAAATGTGATGTCAACCCCATTCCCGGCAAGATCGCCAGATAAACCTCCGGGTGGCCGAAGAACCAGAAGAGGTGTTGCCAGAGAATGGGCGAGCCGCCGGCTTCAGCCGTCATCAACTGGCCGCTGACATACAAGCTTGCGGGGATGAAGAAGTGCGTGCCGATGAGATGATCCGACAACAGCAGTATGCCGGCAGCCAGCAAAACCGGGAAGGATAGCAAGGCGATCAGGGCGCTGGTGAACCACGCCCAGCAGGTGAGCGGCAAGCGCAGCGGCGTCATTCCCGGCGCGCGCATCTTCAACATCGTCGTGATGAAGTTGATCGAGCCGAGCAACGACGCGATGCAGAAGATCGCAATGCTCAGTAGCCACAGCACAACGCCGCGGCCCTGCCCCGGCCCGGCAAGTTCGCCGACGGCGCTCAACGGCGGATACATCGTCCATCCGGCTATCGGCCCGATGACGTTCGGCGCGGAGACGAAGAAAGCGGTTAGTAGCACAAGTAACGAAATGAAGGTCAGCCAGAACGACAGCATGTTGAGGGCGGGAAAAGCCATCTCGCGCGCGCCGATTTGCAGCGGCAGAAAGAAATTGCCGAAGCCGCCCTGCGGCGCGGTCGTCAGCACGAAGAAGATCATGATCGTGCCGTGCATGGTCACGAGCGATAGATAGAGGTCGGGCGATATGTTGCCGCCGGCAGCCGCGTGCGGCAGGATGGCTTTTAAGAAAGCGAAACGCTCGCCCGGCCAGGCGAGTTGCAAGCGCATCAGCGCCGACAGCGCCATGCCTATGAAGACCGCGACGAGCGCCAGCAGCCAGTATTGAATGCCGATGACTTTATGATCGGTGCTGAAGACGTAACGCCGCAGGAAACGCTTTGGCATGTGCGGGGCGTCTTCAGGAATTGGCTTGATGACATCTGCCATGTGGGATTTCCTGTGCGCTTATTGGGGCTTCAGCAACTCCTCGACGCGGGCGCGGAATTGCGCTTTGCTCATCCGTTCCATCGTCGCGTAGTCGTCTGCCGGCACGACGATCAGCCAACTCTTCATTTTGTAATGCCCGTTACCGCAAAGCTCGGCGCAGGGGATTTCGTATGTGCCCAGCTTGTTCGCCGTGAAGTGCAGGCGAATCACCAGGCCGGGCACGATGTCCTGCTTGATGCGCATCGCCGGCACGAAGAAATTATGAATCACATCCCTTGAACGCATGGTCAATTCGATGTCGCGGCTAACCGGGACGACCAGCGCCGGCAATTGCAAATCGTCTTTGCCCGCCGCATCAGTGGGATCGAGCCCGACAGTATTCGCCAGCGCGTCGTTATAGAACTCCGGCGCGGTCTTGCCAAACGCGCCATCAACGCCGGCGTAATGAAAGGTGAATTGAAACTGCTGCGCGATTAGATTCACACGCACGGAATCAACCTGTGCCGGTGCGTATGCCGCGCTCGTCAGTTGCAAACGCGACCAGACGCGCTGGCCCATGATTGCCAGGGTGATAAAAACGACTGCGGTGAAGAGGGTCCACGCGGCTTCAAGCTTGTTGCTGCCTTGCAAGTAAGCGGCGCGTCTGGCCGAAGAGCGGCTGAATCGCCACACCGCATAACCGAGCGCCAGTTGCGCGCCAATGAACGCCAGTCCGACGACGACGAACGTGCGCCTGAATTGCGCATCAATCAACGCGCCGTCAGTTGAAATGTTTTCGGGAAACCACAGGGCGCGCTGGCAGGCAATCATCCATATCGCAGCCGCTGTCAGAATCAACAGCATCAAGGCAAGTGCTTTGCCCATCAGCATCCTAGAAATGATGAATGATGAGTGATGAATGATGAATTGAAGGAACTGTATAGTGCATCACTGTGCCTGCTATTTCCGCCGTTCATCATTCATCACTCATCATTCATCATTTAGCGATTGAGTACCATCAAAGCGAAAAGCACCGGCAGATAAAGAACAGAGGCGAGGAGCAGTTTGCGCGCCTGCCACGTTGTGCGCTGTCGCGCGGCGCGCACGCTGTAATACAGGAGCCACAATCCGAGCGCCAGCGCACCGTAAAAGTAGACCGCGCCCGCCAGATGCACCAGCGTCGGCATCAGGCTGACAGGCAACAGCAAGACCGTGTAAGCGATGATCTGCTGGCCGGTGATGCGGCCCTCCGGCTCGACAACCGGCAACATCTTGATGCCGGCGCGCGCGTAATCGTCGCGGTACATCCAGGCGATGGCGAGAAAGTGCGGGAACTGCCAGAGGAACAGGATGGCGAACAGCACCCACGCCTCGATGGTGATCTGGCCGCTTGCCGCCACCCAGCCGATGAACGGCGGCATCGCGCCCGGAAACGCGCCGATGATCGTCGACATCGGCGTGCGCGTCTTCAGCGGCGTGTAGGCGAACAGGTAAGCCGCAAAGGTCAAGACACCGAGCGCCGCCGAAAGCGGATTGACGAAAACCGCCAGGTATACCGTAGCGATGAGCGACAGCGCGATGCCGAAACTCAGCGCCTGGCGCGGCTGAAGCTTGCCCGACGGCAACGGGCGCGTTTCGGTGCGGTGCATCAGGCGATCAAGGTCGCGCTCGATGTATTGATTGAGCGCGGCAAGGCCCGACGACAGCAGCGCGATGCCGAGCGCCGTATGAAAAAAGCGAAAGTAATCTATGCCACCGATTGAGCCGAGG